>DASZFO010000065.1 GCA_035939775.1 Pirellulales bacterium
CAATTCGGCCGCAAGAGCGCCAGGGCCACAATCGCCAGCAGGAGAAGCTGCAGAAATAACAGCAGACTCTGCCGCATCCGCTGCCAGAGGCTGTTCACCCGCAGGTCTTCGATCGAGCGCGTCCAAAGAAAAGTGCTCGGCACCTCGAGCGGCTCGCGCTTCAGCTTCAGGAAATAGAGCGCGACGACAATCGCCGGCGGCACGGCCGCAAACGCTCCCCATGCCCACCAGGATGGAAGCATGTTGATGAACTGCATTCAAACCTCATCGTACCAAGCCTCGAGTGCGCAGGTAGCGTGTGACGAGTTGCTCCACGGGCAGGTCGTTGCGGGCCATCAGATACGACATGCCGCGGCGATTGCAGAAGGTCTTCGCCCCATCGACGAAGGCGGCCAGTGTGCGCCGGTAGCGGGCCAAAAGCGGCGCGCTCACCGTGATCTCCGCCGCGTCCCCGTCCTCGCAATCCACCAGCCGCAAGTCACCCTTGATCTCCGGCTCGATCTCCTCGGCGCTAAGCACCTGGATTACATACACATCCATCTCCCGGGCGACCAGATACCGCAGCGCCGATTCATAGCCCTGCTTGTCCATCAAATCGCTAATCAGGATCAGGATGCCCTTGCCCGAATTGCGGATGCAGAAATCCTTGACTCCATCGGCCAGCGACGTCGTTTCTACAGGTTCGATCGCTTCGAGATGGGCGAGCATCCGCCACAAGCTCTGCCGACCGCGAAGGACCGGAGCCGCATTGCGGGCCGGCTGGCCGAGCGTTTCGACCCGCACGCGGTCGCCGCGCACCAGACCGATGAATCCCAGCGCCGCGGCCAGTTGCTTCGCGCATTGCAGCTTCGTCGGGTCGCCAAAGGCCATCGACGGACTGGCGTCGATCAACGAATAGAAATGCAGGTCCTCTTCCTCGAGAAACATCTTGAGGAACAAGCGGTCCAGCCGGGCGTAGGTGTTCCAATCGATGAACCGCAGGTCGTCGCCCGGCACATAGCCTCGGAAATCGGCGAACTCGACGCTCTGCCCTTTCCGCTTGCTCCGCCGTTCCCCCTTCATTCGACCGCGAAAGATCTTGCGGCTGATTAACTCCAGCCGTTCGAGTTGAGCGAGCAGCTCTGGGCTGAGCAGGGGAGCTGAGACAGCAGGCATCGGAAAATCATGCTCGGGTTAATGACGAATGCCTAATGTCTAAAGAATGACGAAGCACGAATGTCGAATGGGCCATGACTACTGCTTGCGATTAGTCATTTGGACATTCGAGCTTCTTTAGTCATTAGGATTTCGTCATTCGTCATTTGGCAAGTCCAGCGCATCACAACAGACTTTCCAGCAGCAGCCGCATTTTCCGCATCTCGCCGATGTGATCCACTTCGTCCGTCGGAGCGATGTGGACCGACAAGGCCCGATTGTAATGCACCATGGCCAACTGCGTGATCAGCCGACCGTATTCGATTTCGCCCTGACCGACACGGACCTGAAACTTGTCTTTCCGCGTGTCGCGCAGATGCGTGTGATAAACGTGCTTGAACACTTGATCGTAACTATTCCCTTTGTGCGGTCCGCAAATGAAATGGCTCGGGTCGAGCGTGATCCCCAATCCTTTCACGTTGCTGCACAACACGACGGCCGTGTCGGGATCCTGCGTGATCCGCCCGACTTCCGTCTTCACGCCGACGAGCACGCCATCTCCCGAGGCGATCTTCACCAACTCCTGCAGACGTTCGATCTCGGCGTTGAACGGCGTGCCCAATTCGGCCCCTGGCACGGCGATGGTCACCACCTTCGTCGCCTTCGCCAGGCGGCAGCACGCGGCGAACTGCCGGTAGTAATCGTCTCCCGGCGCGATGTCGACGGAATAGGCCACCGGTGTCAACCGTTGCGTGTCGCGGCAGATGGCCACCGCCTTGTCGGTGTCGGCGAGCACCTCGGAGGGTTTCAGCCCATTGCCGGTTTCGTTGATCGCGATCTCGACGCTGGTAAATTCAAGATCGACCAGCCGCTGCAAAGCGTCGTTCAGCGAAAGATCGGGAAAGCACTCGGTCGAAGCGGTGACAAACACTCGCGAAACTCCTTTTTCAAACGGAACAGCGTTGGTCGCATTGTCATATCAGCCTCCGTAGCTTACCGCTGGCGGATGGTTTCTGGCAACACCCTGCGGGCCGCGTTGCTTGCGGCGGGTGCGGCACTAGAATGAGGTGGCCGATCCGATTCCCGGCCGCTCCATCGAGGCCGTTTCCGCACGCCATCACACGCCATAAGGAGTCCCGCCATGTCTGCCGCTGCTCCCAATCCGAATCCGCCCGGCCATTTCGCCTCTTCGCCGCGTCCGCCCGAGCCGCCGCACTGGCAGCCGCCGACGCGGATCGTGCTCGAGCAAGGGGGCTTCTTCGGACGCTGGGGTGGCCGGCTCGGCTGGCTGGCATTCTTGATTGCCCTGATCGTCATTTATTCGATGTACAGCAAGTACCAGAGCTATTTTCAGACAAGTCCCGGCCTGGAAGAGCGGTATTACTCCCTCTCGCCGATCGCGACCGACAAAGTGGCGATCATCGACATCGAAGGGGTCATCATGCACAGCGACGGTTTCGCCAAGTGGCAAATCGATCGAGTGCGCCACGATCCGAGCATCAAGGCGGTCGTGGTGCGGATCGATTCGCCTGGCGGCACCGTGACCGGCAGCAACTACCTCTATCATCAATTGATGGAATTGGCGAAGGAGCGCAACATCAAGCTCGTCGTGAGCATGGGTGGTATCTGCGCCAGCGGAGGCTACTATACGGCAATGGCCGTGGGCGCCACGCCCGACAGTATCTTCGCCGAGCCGTCCACCTGGACCGGCTCGATCGGAGTGGTCATCCCGCACTACGATCTCACCGGGCTGCTCGAAAAACTGGCCGTGACCGACGATTCGATCGTGAGCAATCCGCTCAAGCTCACCGGCAGCCCGACGCGCAAGTTTCCCCCCGAGCTGGCCGAAAAGGAAAAGGCCATTTTGCAGGGTCTGGTGGACGATAGCTTCAAGGAATTCAAGGACATCGTTAAATCCGGCCGTCCGAAATTCCAAAACGACGATAAAGCCCTCGATGCTGTCGCTACCGGGCAGGTCTTCTCGTCCAGTCAGGCCCTCGACAAGGGACTGGTCGATAAGACCGGCTACATCGAAGACGCCATCGATCGGGCGATCGCGCTCAACAACTTGAGCAAAGACAGCGTGCGGGTGGTGAAATACTCGCGGCCGAAGGGCCTGCTGGATGACGTGCTCGGCGGCCCGCTCGGCGAAAACCAGCGCGCCCGGCTCGACTTGGCCACGCTGCTCGATCTCACGGCCCCGCGAGCGTATTACCTTTGCACTTGGCTTCCGGCAATCGCGGCGACGCGCGAGTGAAACGCCTACCCCTCCGCCTTCTCCGGCAGCTTCTCCAGGATTTCCAGGAGGACGTGGTCGGTGGTGATCCCTTCGGCTTGGGCCTCGAAGTTGAGGATCACGCGGTGGCGCAGGGCGGGGAGGTAGACGCGGCGGATGTCTTCGAAGCTGACGTTATAGCGGCCTTCGAGCAGCGCGCGGACTTTCGCCGCCAGCGCCAGTGTTTGCGCGCCGCGCGGGCTGGCGCCCCAGCGGAGATATTGGTTCGTGATCGGCAGGGCGAACGGGCCTTCGGGATGCGTCGCCAGCGTCAGCCGCACGATATAGTCGCGCACGTGCTCGGCCAGAATCACCTCGCGGATCAGTTCCTGCCAACGCATGATCTCCGGGCCGTCCATCACCTTTTCCGGCTCGAGCTTCACGCCGCCCGTTGTCCGATCGACGATCTTCGCCAACTCCTCGCGGCTGGAATAGCCGACGACGAGCTTGAACAGGAAGCGGTCCAATTGAGCCTCCGGCAACGGATACGTCCCTTCCTGCTCGATGGGATTCTGAGTGGCCAGCACGAAGAACGGCTGCTCCATTTGATACTGATGCCCGGCGATCGTTATTGAACCCTCCTGCATCGTTTCGAGCATCGCCGACTGGGTTTTCGGCGTGGCCCGATTGACTTCATCGGCGAGACAAATCTGCGTGAAGATCGGCCCGCGCTGGAACTCGAAAAACCGCTTGCCGTCGGGAGCTTCCATGACCATGTTCGTGCCGAGGATGTCGGCGGGCATCAGGTCGGGAGTGAACTGAATCCGCGAAAAGTCGAGATCGAGCGTTCGAGCGAGAGTGCGGATCAGGAGCGTCTTGCCCAGGCCGGGCACGCCTTCCAACAGGCAATGCCCGCCGACGAACAGGCAGGTGAGCACGCCGTGGACAATTTCCTCGTGACCGACGATCACGCGGCGAATCTGTTCGGCGACGGAATGATAACGGCGGACGAATTCTTCCGCCCGCTGCTGCATAGTTTCGGCTAGGGACATGCTCGCTTTGCTCACAGGGGCCAGAGGCCAGGGGCCTAGGGCCAGGGACGGGATGCCGCCCGATGGACGGCATGAAAACAGATCATGGTTTAGCAGTTCTCAGGATCATGCGGCGCTATGGTCGGCAATCGCTTGCGCGTTCACTGGCCTCCGGCCTCTGGCCCCTGGCCCCTCTCTCTCCACACTTTCTTCTTCGCTTTCAGCAGCCGACCGGTGTACGTATCTTCTTCGGCCGGCTGGTCGGAAGCAATCGGGGCGCCGGCGGGTTTGTCGGTTCTCGGTTTGTCGAGCGGTTCGGAGAGAGTTTCGGCGATTTGGGCCTGCTCGACCGGGGCGTCGGTGGCCGGCTCGAAGCGGGCCGCCGCGCGGCGCTGCTCGAGCGACTGCGTCACCTCCGCCTTCCGGCTCCGCAGGCGAGCCATGACGGGGCTTGGCGCGAGTTCCGCTGGCCGGCGAAGAATCGTTCGCGCGACCGCCGTCGCCAGCGGAATCGCCCAAGCGAAGCTCACGTGGACCCGGCGGATGAACACGTCACCCAAAAACAGGCATGCCGCAAGGAGCGCCGCCAAATGCCAAACCGCCTGCGAGCTGGTCGCCTCAGGCAGGTCGCGGCGGAAGGTGTTAAAATCGAGCCACCTTTTCACGACAGCGCTGGCGGTGGTTGACTCGGTCGCTTTTGGTTCCTGAATCACGACGCCCGGCTGCCCGCCGCGCGGGGCGAGGCTCGCCAGCGTGCGCAAGAATTCCTCGTTCGGCTCGCGGTCGAGGAATTCGGCCGAGTATGGCACGTTCACCCCCGTCAAGATCTGCGCCATTCCGGCGCCGGGCGAGAGCATCAGCATATAGCTGCCGGCATCCTTGGCGTCGAATTCGCCGACATATCGGCCCGGCGCGACCTGACTGATCTTCGCGTCGACCGGCTTCATGTCCGGCCCGACCGCGCTGGCCGACATGTTGAGGAAGTTCAGAAAGTCGTCGTCTTTATCGAGCGCGGTGACGACCATCCGAACTTTGCCGTCTTGCGCCTCGGTCGTGAGCGTGAACTTCCCTTGATCGCCGGCCGGGCGCATCGACCAACGAACGATCTGGCTGAACAGCTTGTCGTAGCCCGGCCAGTTGGTCCAGGCGGTGGCCCAGCGGCGGCCGGCGTCGCTCGTGAACGCGACCGCTTTGCCCAGCCCATAGGTCCAGCCGGCCAAGAGCGTGTTATACTTCGCGTCGTCGATGGGTACCGGATTCGTAAGCGCCACTTCTACCAGCGGGCTTTCCTTCAAGCTCGTCAGCACGTAGCCGGTCAAGGCCGGGAAATCCGTTCCCAATCCCTGGATCATCTCGTGCGGGAATTTCACCTGCGGCTGAAAGCCCGGCTCGCGCTCATAGACCAACGGCCGCGAGACGCTGCGGGCTTCCTTCTGATAAATCCGCGGCAGAAGCTGGGCCGTCTGGTTCGGTTGGATGACGTAATATTTTCCGCCGGTGGCCGAAGCGATGCTGCTGAGCGTAGTGCTCCCGGCACCGCCGTGCGCTCCGACCGCGACGGTCGAGATCGTCACTTGTAAGTTCTTGAAGGCGGCGAGCGTGCTGTTCGTCGGCGGACCCGGATCGCCGTCGCTGATGATGATCATGTGCTTCACGGCGGCGTCGGGCACGCCGCCGAACGCCTGCACGGCCGAGCGCATCGGGCCGTCGAAATCGGGCATGTCGCCGGGCTGCATCTTATCCACGCGGGCGTGCATCCGCTCGCGGAGCGGGCCGACCTTCGCCATCATCGGGCTCCAAAGCCATTGCGTCGTTCCCTCCCAATGCAACACTCCGCAATAATCCTGGCTCCCCAGCGACTTGATCGCCTCCTGGGCGATCTTCTTCTGCCAATAATTCCCCTGGGCCATTTCCGAGGCGTGCATCAACATCGCTAGCGCCCCGACGGGCACCACCTTCGAATTCTTGATCTGGAAATCGACCGGCATCGCCTCTTCGACGGGCGTATTGGTCCAGCCGCCGGCGCCGAAGCTGTTCGGCCCGCCAATCATCACTAGCCCCGAGCCCATCTGCTGCGTGTTGCGCACCAGCATCTTCATCTGCTCTTCGGTGAAGCCTTCGGCCGGCGCGTCGGCCAGGATCACCGTGTCGTAGGGCTGCAATTCGGCGAGCGAGGAGAATGTTTCACGAGAGGATTGCACGGTCACTTGCAGGTTCTCGTGCCGCAGCCGATCGACGAGAAAATCGAATTGTCCGCGCTCGTCCTGGTCTTCGATTAATAGCACCTGGCCCTGGCCGCGAACGTTCGTGAAGGCGGTCGCGAGCTTGTTTTGCTTCACGGGATCGCGGGCGACGTCGTCGGGGAAGAACCCGGCCTCGTAGGTGTAGAAGTCGGGGTTTTCGATGTTCTCGCGGATCGTGAAAACTTTCTTGCCGGGCTCGAGCGTCACGGCGTCGTCGGCGAGCACCTGATTGCTATCGCGAGTTTTTCGCGTGATCTTGAGCCGCCCTTTGACCGCCGCGGCGTCCTTCGCGTCTGGCGGAATCACGTTGTTCAGCACCACGCGCAGGTCGAACGGCTGGCCTTTATGGATGTCGGGAGGGATCGTAACCTTCTCGACGACGACTTCCGCCCGCGGCTCATACCGAATCGGCACCACGTCGATGCCGATGCCCGATTCGGCCAGCACACGGGCTTGCTCGAGGCCGTCGCCGACGTTCTGGTTCCCGTCAGTGAGCACGACCACGCGGCGCGACGAGTCCTCGGGAAACGTCGCTTGCGCCAGCCGTAGCGCCGCGGCGATATTGGTGTGCTCGCGATCGATCCGCGTCTCCGTGTTGTAAGTGAGCGGAATATCCTCGTCGTAGGGCGGGTGCTCGATGGCCGGCTCGCCGCCGAAGACGATCGCCCCGGCCCGATCGCCGCGCGGCTTGTCGCGATGCTTCACGATCTCCTGCCGGACGTAATCGACCATCACCGGCTTGAGCTGCTCGGGCACGCTCAGCGATTGATCGAGCAGATACATCACGGTGACTCGATCGCTGATCCGCTTCCACTGCAACTCGGCCAGCGCCGCGATCACCAACAGCAACACGATCGACCGCACGGTAATCGCCATCACCCGCCGCACATTCCCCAATGCCGCCAAGCTGCGAAAGCTCAGCCACCACAGCACGGGCAGCAAGCCGAGCAAGGCCAGCCAGCCGGGAGAATCGAAGCTGAGGCGGAAGTTGAACATCGTTGGGCAAATGACGAAAATCTAATGACGAATGTCTAATGAACGACGAAGCACGAATGACGGAGGTCCGCGGTGGCGGGATGAACCGCGAGCGGAAACGACGGCGTAGGGTGCGTCAAGTCCGCGCGGACGCACCGGAACCCGCCACCGAGCGGGCCTCGGCGCTAAATGCATGGTGCCTCTGCGCAAAACCTTAACGCACCCAACACGGACTAATCCGGCGTGTGCTGACAATGACGACGCAGCTTGATATTATGCTCTATCTAGTGGACATTGGAATCAGGTTGCAACGTGAGCAAGATCACGAAGACGCTGGATAGGGTTCTTCGCGGCAATGCGGACGCCAACATCCGTTTCAGTGACTTGTGCGCGTTGCTGCACAGTATGGGGTTCAACGAACGTGTTCGCGGCGACCACCATATCTTCACACGCGATGGCGTGGCGGAAATTCTAAATCTACAGCCGCTCAGTGGAAAGGCAAAGGCATATCAAGTCAAGCAGGTGCGCGGCGTGCTCACCCTTTACCGACTCGCGGATCAACCTGAATCGAAACGGTCTATCCCTGAAGGACAATCCGACGAAGAACACGGCCGCACACCAGAGGAGGAAGATGATGGCGGATGACGTCAAATACGAGATCATTTTGTATTGGAGCAAAGACGATAGGGCGTTCATCGCCGAAGTTCCCGAGCTACCCGGCTGCGCAGCGGACGGCGCAACCTACCGGGAAGCCGTGGCCAACGTCGAGGTGGTGATTCAGGAGTGGATTCAGACCGCAAAGGAACTCGGTCGCACGATACCAACACCACGGGGAAGACTGTTGTACGCCTGAACTGGCTTCATTGCGCCTCGCGCCTACAATCGAATTCGTTGGACCCGGTGGTTACTCGAATCGACGATATGAATTCTCCCCTGACTATCGCGCACTAGACCCCAGGGGTTGTAAAGCTGGCCCGGCGCGCGGCCGCAGGAGCCCCAGCAGGCGAGCGATTTGCCGTCGAGCGTGAATTTTTGGATGCGGCTATTGCCGTATTCGCAGATGTAGACGTGCCCTTGGCCATCCAGCTTTAGCCCGTAAGGATACGATAATTCGCCGGGGGCCGCTCCTTCGTGCCCCCAGAGGAACTGCAGCTTCCCTTGGCCGTCGAAAACTTGCACGCGATGGTTGGCGGCATCGGCCACCCAAACGCGGCCCTGATCGTCGATGTCCAAGCTTTGCGGGCGGACGAACTGACCGGGCTGATCGCCGTGGCTGCCCCATTGGAGCAGGAATCTGCCGTCGTGGGTGAACTTCTGAATCCGATCGTATTCGCCGTACTCGCCAATATAGTAGCAGCCATCTTTGCCTTCGACGGCGTTGGTGACGAAGCCGAATTCTCCCGGCCCGTGCCCGCTGGTGCCGCCGATCTTGCGGAGTAGATTTCCGTCGGGGGAGTAGATCAGAAGCTGAAAGTAGTGCGTGTCGGCGACGAGCAGATTTCCGTCGTGGTCGAAGTTCAGCCCAGTGGGCCGGCCGTTGTCGTGGACGGGCGTTTCCCATTGACGCAGATAATTCCCGTCGGCGTCGAACACCTGGATGCGGGCCGTCATATCGACGATGTAAAGGTGGTCGCTCGAATCGATGGCGATTGCCCGCGGCTTGACGAACCGCCCTTCGGAGATTCCATGCCGGCCCCAGACTTTGTCCAAATCTCCGGCCGAACCTGGCGAGCCAGTGCAGCCGCCCGCGGCGATTGCCAGCCAGGCGAGGAGCAATCCGTCGAGAATTGCATGTTTCAAGTTGAGGCGCGATACGTTCGATAACATTCGTGTCTTTGGCGAACATCCGGGCTGGCCGTTTCCAAAAGCACGATTCTAGCCTACTTGGCGCTGCGCGGCTCGACTCCGAACAAGTTGCGGACAAATAATCCTCGCGGTCGGTGGCATTGGCCAGCAACGCCGGCCAGTGCCGTGGTGTCGCCGGATCCCGGCACTGGCCGACTGCGCTGGCCAGTGCCACGCGCGCCATCGCCTTATCGCGGCTCTGCTCAGTGCCGCTTGAAGTACTGCACCTCGCGCTCGTGCTTCTCGGCGGCTTCGCGGGTGTCGAAGGTGCCGAGGTTGCGACGATGACCGGTTTTCGGGTTGAGCTTCCGAGAGTAAAGGCGGTATTCGCCCGAACGAAGTCTGCGGATCATGGCAATCTCTCCTTTGAAGTCGTAATCTGGCGATGCCACACCAATCACGAATGGGGTGTGTGCACCTGTCGTGCCAGTCTGGCAACGGACTTATCCAAAGCCGGAAGTTGACTGCAAAGTGTTCTGGATGGCTCGGCACTGTCCAGTCGTGCAGAAGACAAACGCCCGACTCGCCATAAAGCTCGAGTGACCGAGCGAAGGGAAATCGCGGAATTGGAAGTACGAAAAGTACGGGGCTGCGCAAAAGATCAAGATGTGGGGATTGGCAGCGAATCGCGAGGCTCGAGAATTACCTTTTGCTCGGGCCCCATAAATGTACAGTGGAAGTATTCGAGGAAGCCGCGCGTTCCCAAGTGGATCAGGCTCAATGGGTCGTCGGCAAACGCGACCTTCGTTTTCCATCGCACGACCGAAACGGCCGTCCGCAACTCCAAGACGACTTCACCCAAGCGATACTCGATAACGACGCCGCCAGCCGTCTTGGTCGCTCCATCGGCAGTTCTTGGCAACCGGGCACCAACTACCTTGGCTTCGCGGCGAGGAAAAATGGTTCGATCGGACCCAGTATCCAAAAGACCATCGAGCAACCGTCTGCGTTTTGTCCCCTCGATCACGACGGCGACCATTGGCCGTGTAACACCGCCTGGGAGTTGCATGTACGGAAACTCAAGCACTACAACATTCCTGAGATTTCCGAGTCTCGCGGTAGCACATGATGAATTCGCAGCAGATGATCAGTCTGATAATGTTCTGCTTGGTCCTCTACTGCGTCCAGCGTGGGGGCAAAGCCGACCACTGTTTTGGCATCCTGGTCCCAGACGATCCAATTTCCCTCGTATTGTTCGAGAATCGAAACCGGGATCTGGTCAAACATCTTGAACCTCCTATTGCACCTCGACTCAATTCTAGCCCGATGGACTGCTTGCTGCCATGCCCGAAGAAGAATCGTGGATCTGCGTGGTCAGGCGTAAAATGCCTCTTGACGCATGCCGAGTACGATTAAGGCGACCATTCCTCGAGCCACAATCAGCAACATCCTCAACGGCACGCGCGGCATTAGCAAGTTGAACGCGATGCGGTTGGCCGAGTTCTTTCATGCCACAAAAACGGCGTTCCTCGGCGAGCCGTCGTAGCGCCGGCCCACCGGATACGGGCGTGCTAGCACTGCCAGTCCGCCGATCTTGGCTCGGGCGCGGTAATCTGGTAAAAGATTCGCTCGAATCGTAGCGGGCCGGCCCTCTCGGGGCTTGCTCTGATCTGCAACGAGCCCCGTGCCATGGATGGCCCCGCGGATGAAGAACTTCTTTCGAGTGCTCCGCCTGACTCTGCGGTATCGCTGGAGCCTGGCGGCCGCAATGATCAGCGCCGTGGTGGTCGCCCTGCTGTGGGGAGCGAATATCGGCGGGCTGTACCCCATCGTGCAGGTCATCTTTCGCGGCCAGTCGTTGCAGACGTGGATCGACTCCGAAATCCACGATTCCGAGGGCCGGATCGCCAAATGGGAAGCGGACGACGCCCAGCTTCTCAAAGATTTGCCCACGCTCCCGCCAGAGCAGCAGCGCGCGACGACCGTTCAATTGGCGGGAAATGAATCGCAAATCGCGACCGAAAAGGATTTTCTCGAGCACCGCCAGCGATGGAAGCCATTCATCGACCGTTACCTGCCCAATGATCCGTTTCAAACGCTGGTCCTGATTGTCGCTGTCCTAATGGTCGCCACTGCCGTGAAGGACCTGTTCCTGGTGATGAGTTCAATCCTCGTCGATCGGCTGATGCACCTCTCGACGATGGCGCTGCGCAAGCAATTCTATCGCCGCACGTTGCAATTGGATTTGGCCGGCTTCGGCGAGAGTCATTCGAGCGAGTTGATGAGCCGCTTCACGTACGACGTCGAGAGCGTCGCGGGGGGCGTACAGACGCTGCTCGGCCGGACCGTGCTCGAGCCGCTCAAGATGCTGGTTTGCCTCGTTGGCGCCGCCTGGATTTGCTGGCGGCTGCTCGTGGTCTCGCTCGTGATCGCTCCATTGGCGGCGTACCTGATCAACCGGCTCGGAAAAACGCTCAAGCGGGCCAATCGCCGCGCGATGGAAGAAATGTCGCAGCTTTATACGATCCTTCAGGAATCGTTCGGCGGGATCAAAGTGGTGAAGGCGTTCACGATGGAGCGCTACGAACGGCGGCGGTTGCATTACAACAGCAAGCAATTCTTCCGCCGCGCGATGAAGATCGCCCGCTACGACGCTCTCAGCCATCCCATCGTGGAGGTGATGGGGGTGGCCACGATCTGCCTGGCGATTCTCACCGGCGCCTATCTGGTGCTCAATCAGGAGACGCATCTGTTCGGCATTCGGATGAGCGATCGCCCGCTGGGCCTCGCCAGCTTGCTCGTGTTCTACGGGATGCTGGTCGGGGCGAGCGATCCGGCCCGAAAGATGTCCGAGGTTTTCAACCGGCTGCAACGGGCCTCCGCCGCGGCCGACCGAATTTATCAGATGTATGATCGGGAGCCGACCGTGCGGAATCCAGCGCGGCCGAAAACGGTCCGCCGCCATTGCCGCGACTTGGTCTTCGATCAAGTCGCGTTTGCCTATGTCCCAGACCAGCCGGTGCTCGACGAAATCGATCTGCGGATTCCGTTCGGCGAGTCGCTGGCGATCGTCGGCCCGAACGGTTGCGGGAAGACGACGCTGGCGAATCTGATCCCGCGATTCTTCGACCCGGCAAGCGGCTCGATCCAGCTCGACGGCGTCGATCTCCGCGAGCTGCGGCTGCGCGATTTGCGGCGGCAGATCGGCATCGTCACGCAGGAGCCGCTCCTATTCGACGACACCGTGTTCAACAACATTCGCTACGGGGCACCAGACGCCACGGCAGACCAAGTCTACAGCGCCGCCAAACAAGCCCACGCCCATCGGTTCATTGAAACGCGCTTGGAGCATGGCTACGATACGTACGTCGGCCAGCTTGGCGGTCGAGTCTCCGGCGGGCAGCGGCAGCGGATCGCGCTCGCCCGAGCCATCCTTCGCGATCCGGCGATCCTGATCCTAGACGAAGCCACGAGCCAGATCGATTTGGAAAGCGAGCAACTGATCCACAAAGTGCTCGAGCAATTCAAACGCGACCGGACGACGATCCTGATCACGCACCGTCTGGCTACGCTGGCCTTGGCTGATCGGATTCTGGTGATGCAAGCCGGCCGAATCGCAGACATCGGCACGCATGACCAACTGCTGGGCCGTTGCGAACTCTATCGCCGGCTCCACCAGATTCAGTTTCGCGAGATCGCGTGACGTCGGAAATCGGCGGTCGCCCGCGTTAGCCCCGTCGCTTGCGACGGGATGGCTTCTGTTTCGCGAATGCTCGCGCCGGTCATTCCGACGTCCGACCACTCTGGCACGCTAGTTGCTAATTCCTGCGCCCACGTCTAGCGGGGCCGAGATAAAGAAGAGGCACTTCCTTGTATTCGGGGCCGGCAAGAAGAAGAGACGCAGTTAGCCCGGCAGAAGAAGTGGCAACGGGCGGGAAAAGCGGCGCTGCACGGAATTACGGTAAGAACCGTTAAGTGCGGCAAGAATCAGATGTAGTTGGATTGGCGATGAGAGGCCTTGGGCCGATCTCTCGGAACATTTAAGAGGCAATCGCCGAAGGACTCTCACGCTCAATCGACCTTGGATAATGACAGGCGAGCTGGAAACAATGGAACGGTTTCCCGCCCGCCTGCTTTCTTTTGCGTGTTGCAAAATAGTACAAGTGTATCGAAAGGATACACTTATACCCCTCTTGATTTCCCTGACTTGCGCATCGCCAGAACCGAGTTCGAATAATTCTTCACGGGTCTGGGATGAACAACCTGAGTTCGAATCAAAGAGCTTCGCGCCCTAGTTTATTGAGTGCTGCTCGCGACAGGAATAATTTCGGCGCGGCGGACCGAATCATTCGCAGGCGTGGCGGCCTGAGGTCGGGCCTCTCACTGGCGATTTTTGCCGATGGAAGCGGATCGGCCGCGGGATTTATTTGACACCACGCGCTGCAATGTTACGATGACCTCTTGGCCTGTATCTTGCCTATTGGCGGACCTCGAGATTCAACGCTCAGCGCTTGGGGGACAATTCCAATGACTAAGCGACAAACGATATTCCACGGATGCGCTGGCCGGCGAGTCGCGGTTTGGGGGCTCGGGCTCAGTGGCGGGCTATTGGCGTTTTCGATGTGGGTTTCAGCCAATGCTGCCTCTCCGACCACCGTTTCAGAGGAACTCTCGAGCAGCTCGAGTGCGAGGGCGGGCGACACGGAAAAGCCGGCCGCCACTGCGAGTGCGACGACTAAGCCCGCGACGGGCCGAGTCTTGCCTGGATCGAGCATGCCGCAAGTCGAGATCATCAACGAGGCGCTGCGGAAGAGTTGGACCGATCATCATCTCACCCCATCCCCTTGGGCCGCCGAAGGGGAATGGTGCCGGCGCATCTTTCTCGACGTTATTGGGCGTATTCCGAGCGTCGAGGAGTTGAATCGCTTCCTGGGAGATAAATCGGCTAATCGCCGGATGAATTTGGTCGATCGTTTGCTCGGCAAGGATTACGTCGAGGAATATGCCCGCAATTGGAGTGGCATTTGGACGAACCTGCTGATCGGGCGTCCCGGGAACAAGCGCCAAGATGAACGGCTCCCGACGGATCGTGATGGGATGGAGCAGTACCTGCGGCGGGCGTTCGAATTGAACAAGCCCTATCGCAAGATGGTCTATGAATTAGTCTCCGCCACCGGCGCGACCAAGCCCGGCGAAGACAACTACAACGGCGCCGTGAACTTCCTCGTCGGCAAAATGGACGATGGCGGGCTCCAGGCCACCGCCAAGACGGCGCAGATCTTTCTCGGGCTCTCGGTGCAATGCACCCAATGCCACGATCATCCATTCAACGAATGGAAGCAGAACCAATTCTGGCAGATGAATGCCTTCTTCCGGCAGACCAAAATCAACAAGACGATGGGCCCGAAGCGAACGGTTGAGCACGCGGTGCTTTCCAATCAAGATTACCGCGGCGAGCAGGGAGGGATGGAGTCGGCCGAAGTCTACTACGAGCAGCGCAACGGGATCATGAAGGTCGCCTATCCGATCTTCGTCGATGGCACCGAAATCAGTCGTAGCGGCTCGCTCAGAGAGAACGACCGACGGACCGAGCTGGCCAAGATGATCGTCAAATCCGATTACACGGCCAAGGCGATCGTGAACCGAATGTGGGGGCACTTCTTCGGCTACGGGTTTACCAAGCCGGTGGACGACATGGTCTCGAACGAGCCGCCCTCCAATCCGGAATTGCTCGACCAGTTGGCCGCCGAATTCTCGAAGCATCGCTACGAAGACGATGGCTACGATCTAAAGCAATTGATCCGTTGGATCGTGCTCAGCGAGCCGTACGCGCTTTCCAGCCGCTTCAACCGCACGAATCGGGTGGACGATCCGATGCTCGGTGAAAAGCCGCAGTTCAGCCACTTCTACATCCGCCAGATGACGGCCGAGCAGCTTTACGAATCGATGCTCACCGCCACGGGTCTCGACGCGACCCAAAGCGAGAATGAGCGCGGCAAATCCAAACTGGATTGGCTCCAACAGTTCGTCATTACCTTCGGCACCGACGACGGCGGCCAGGCCAGCACATTCAACGGCTCGATTCCGCAGACGCTGATGATGTTCAACGGCAACATGATGCAAAAGGCGACGATGGGCGAGAAGGCGACGTTCCTCGATTTCGTGGTCAACAATCCCAAGCTGTCGCCAGAAGCAAAGGTCGATTACCTCTACCTGGCCGGATTATCGCGTCGCCCCAATATGGCCGAAAAGGCCGCGCTGAGATCCGATCTTGTTGACCTGAAGCGAGGGGAGGCGCTCGCCCCGTATCAAGACCTTTGGTGGGCGATCCTGAACAGCAATGAATTCATCCTCAACCATTAACGATTGACACCCTTTTTGCGGCCGATGGCCGGGAGAAAGCCATGAGTTTCTTAAGAGTTCCCGACGGGATGACGCGCCGTCATTTCATGACGCACCTGGCCGGCGCTTCGGCGATGATGGTCCCGGCGATGTCATTCACCAACTCGGTGCTGGCCAATGCCACGGACCTCCGCCGCCGTCACAAGTCGTGCATCATGTTGTGGATGGGGGGCGGCCCCGCCACGATCGATATGTGGGACTTGAAGCCCGGCCAACCCACCGGCGGCGAGTTCAGGAACCCGATCAGCACCTCGCTGCCCGGCCTTGAGATCTGCGAGCACCTCCCGCTGATGTCCAAGCAGATGCACAATCTGGCCGTCGTGCGGTCGATGAGCACCAAGGAGGCCGATCACAATCGTGGCCGGTACTACATGCACACCGGCTACGTGCCCAATCCCAATATCGAGCACCCCAGCTACGGCGCGGTGATCGCGCACGAGTTGGCTGCCAAGGTGCCGGAACTCGAAATCCCGCCGTTCGTCTCCGTCGGCGGCGGCAGCGAGGGACCGGGCTTCCTGGGAATGACTTGGGCGCCGTTTGTGGTGAGCCAAAATGGCGATGTCCGCGATCTGCGGATGGGCGTCGATCAGAATCGTCTCCAACAGCGAATGGCGATGCTGAAGACCACCGAAACGAGCTTCATGAACCAAGTTGCCGGCGGGGACTTGAGATCGTTGGACAACGGCGGTCCGACAACTCCGGCCGGAGACCACGCCAAGATTATCGAAAAGACCATCAAGCTAATGACCAGTAAGCAAATGGAGGCCTTCAAGGTCGGCATGGAGCCGAAGGCAGTTCAGGATCGTTACGGCCAGACGGGATTCGGCAAGGGTTGCTTGATGGCTCGGCGGCTCGTCGAGCTGGGCGTGCCGTTCATCGAAGTGGATTTGGGCGGCTGGGACACGCACGCCAACAACTTCACGACGCTCAAGAACCAGAAGCTGCCCGAGTTGGATAAGGCATTTGCGGCCCTGGTGGCCGATTTGAAAGAGCGCAGCCTGCTCGACGACACGGTGATCGTCTGGCTCGGCGAATTCGGCCGCACCCCGCGGATCAACGGCGGCGCCGGCCGCGACCACTGGGCGCGAAGCTGGAGCGTGGTGGTCGGTGGCGGTGGATTCAAGCGCGGCACGGTGGTCGGCAAGACCAATGCCGATGGCACGTTGGTCGAGAGCGAACCCTACACCTCGCAAGACCTGATGGCGAGCGTCTGCAAAGCGATGGGCATTTCGCTCGACACCACCTTCACCAGCAACAACGGCCGGCCAATGAAGATCGCCAACAGCGGCAAGGTCATCAAGGAGCTGTTTGCCTAAGCCGTTCTGAAACGAATCGACGCGGCTTTCCTCGACATAGCGCGGCCGAGCGGGTAGTGTGACCCGCTCGGCTGTTTTTGTAGGGTAAATCAAGTCCGCCGAGACGCATCCGAACCCTCCGGAGCATTTGACTGTCCAGTGCTGGACGGTGCGTCTGCGCAAGCCCTTGACGCTTCCTTAAGCAACGACGGCTCGTCACTTCGCTCGGCGTCATACCATGCTCCGTCCCGCTCCTTCCATCGCCGCATCGGGGACCGTTCGGCCGATGCTCCGGCTCGCCTTGCCGGTGCTGGCCGGACAATTGCTCGACATGATGATGGGGTTCAGCGACAAATGGCTGACGGGGCATTTTCTTCCGGGAGACAAGTATCTGGCGGCCATAACGCTCGTCGCCTATTTGCTCGGCTTTCTGCCCAGCTTGTTTGCCGCGGTCTCGATCAGCACGACTGCGATGGTTGCTCGATTTGTCGGCGCTGGCGATACGGCGATGGCGCGCCGCGTGGCCAATCAAGCGCTCGTGGTCGGAGCGATCCTCGCCATCGCTGTCTTGGCTCTGGGCTTCTCGTTCGGGACCCAGTTCATAGCAATCGTCGGCTTGCGAGGCGAGGCCGCCGACTTGACGATCCAGTATCTTGCCATCGTGCTGCCGGTGGTTCCCGTCATGATGATCGAGCAGGTCGGCGTGGCGGTGCTGCGCGGCGCGGGAGATACCGTGACCGGCCTGGTCGCGATGGTGTTTCAGAACGTCGTGAACATCGCCATCGCGGTTGCCCTGGTGCGCGGTTGGGGACCGTTTCCGGCGATGGGCTGGCGAGGGTTGGCGATTGGCGCGGCGGCCGGCTATTGCAGCACGGCCGCGATCATTTTCATTCGGCTTCTCGTCGGCCGCTTCGGTATTCGATTCGAGTGGCGGTTGCTGCTGCCCGACTTTCATTTGATCCGCCGCCTGCTGCGAATCGGCATTCCCGGCGGGATCGATCTGCTCTCGATCTCGGCCTGTCAGTTCTGGTTTCTGTCGATCGTGAATCGGCTCGGCAATGTCGCGGCGGCGGCGCACGGCGTGGCGATCACGATCGAATCGCTCTCGTACTTGCCGGGGTTTGCGTTTTCCGTGGCGGCCACCACGCTCGTCGGCCAGCATCTCGGCGCTCGCGACGAGCGCGGTGCGGTGCATTCCGTTCGGGCCGCATCACTCGCCGCTCTGGGCGTCATGTCGCTCTCGGCAATCGGCTTCTATTTCGGTTCGGATTGGCTCGCGGTGCAGTTCGTCGGTCGCGAGCAGCCGGAAATTGCCGCCCGCGCGGCGATGTTGGTCCGGATCGTGGCGTTCGGCCAGCCGCCATTGGCGCTGCTCATGGTGCTCAGCGGCGCGCTGCGCGGCGCGGGAGACACTCGGTGGACGCTCGTGACCACCTGCATCGGATTTCTCCTCGTGCGGATTCCGCTTGCTTATCTGCTAGCCTGGAACCGCATCGAGTTGCCGCTGCCGGGGTTCGATTGGTCGATCGCGGGTTGGGGACTCGGTGTGCGCGGGGCGTGGTATGCGATGCTGGCCGATCTGATCGTGCGTTGCCTGCTGATGGTCTATCGCTTTGTGGGCGGCGCGTGGAAGCGAATTGAAGTGTAACCTGACTGCGCCGACGGCGCATTCACCAGCCCGAAGCGCTAGTGAGGGAGCGGCGGCGGTTGTCCCTCGCTGGCGCTTCGGGCTAGTGTCCCTCGCGAAACTTTAACGCATTTGCAGGTCATCCGGGGATACCATCGGAGGCCAATGCAGTTACAATATGGTGTTTGTTTCGAGTTGGCGCTGGCCCACTTCGCTGGCCAGCGCCACCCAGTTGCAAGCGCCATCCATTGGGAGTGCTGATTGATGCTCGAACTTGAGGTCGAACCGTGGACTGCGGTGGACGCCGCCGAGCTGTACGAAGTCGCCCGCTGGGGCAACGGCTATTTTTCGGTCAACGACGCGGGCCACGTCTGCGTGCATCCGGCCAAAGACCACAGCCGCTCGATCGATTTGAAGCAATTGGTCGATCGGCTACAGCTTCGCGGGATCGATCTGCCAATCTTGATTCGCTTCGCCGAGATTCTCAAGCACCGGCTCGGCGAGATTCATAATGCCTTTCAAGCCTCGATCGCCGAGCACAAGTATCAAGGGAACTATTGCTGCGTCTATCCGATCAAGGTGAACCAGCAACGGCAGGTGGTCGAGGAGGTGCTGCAATTCGGGCGGCCGTACAAATTCGGGATGGAGGCCGGGAGCAAGCCGGAGCTGCTGGCGGTCGTGGCGATGGCCTCGAACGACACGCCCATCATCTGCAACGGCTTCAAGGACGCCGAGTTTATCGAGACGGCGATGCTGGCCCATAAGATCGGCCGACAGATCATCCCCGTCGTCGAGAAGTACACCGAGCTGGGACTGATCCTGGACTACGCCGAGAAGGTCGGCGTGCGCCCGCAGATCGGCATGCGCGTCAAGCTGGCCACCCGCGGCTCGGGGCGCTGGCAATCGTCGGGGGGCTTTCGCTCGAAGTTCGGCTTGACCGTGAGCGAGATCCTCCGCGGCTTGGAGGAACTTAAGCGCCGCGGCATGGCCGATTGCTTCAAGCTCTTGCACTTCCACCAAGGGAGCCAGATCACGAACATCCGCCAGATCAAGGCGGCGCTGAACGAGGCGGCCCGCGTCTATACGGAACTCGCTCGCCGCGGGGCGGGGCTGGAATATCTCGATGTCGGCGGCGGCCTCGGCGTCGATTACGATGGCTCGCAGACCAACTTTGAATCCAGCAGCGTCAACTACACCCTCCAGGAATATGCCAACGACGTGGTCTATCACGTCCAGCGGGCCTGTGAAGACGCGGGGGTCAAGCATCCCACGATCATCTCCGAGAGCGGCCGGGCGGTGGTCGCCTATCATAGCGTACTCGTGTTCGGAGTGCTGGGAGTCTCCGAACAAGGGGAGAATGGCGTGCCGCCGCAGCTTGCCGACGACGTCGAGCAGCCGCTCATCGACATGATGGAGACCTACCAGAATCTTTCGGTGCGCAACATCCTCGAAAGCTACCACGACGCTCAGCAAGCGCTCGACACGGCGATGAACCTGTTCTCGAGCGGCTATCTGCCCCTCGATCAGCGCAGCTCGGTCGAAAACCTGTATTTCGCGATCTGCCATAAGATCAAGCGGCTCACGAAGCAATTGGAATTCATGCCCGAGGAATTGGATGGGCTGGATTCGTTTCTCTCAGACACGTATTTCTGCAACTTCTCGCTGTTTCAATCGATCCCCGACAGTTGGGCCATCAAGCAGCTTTTCCCGTTGATGCCGATCCATCGGCTCAAGCAGCGGCCGACGCGGAACGCCGTGCTCGGCGACATCACCTGCGATTCAGACGGCAAGATCGATCAATTCATCGACCGCCGCGACGTGAAGCGCACTTTGCCGCTACATCCCTATGAAGGGAAGCCGTATTACCTGGGGGCGTTTCTGATCGGCGCCTATCAGGAAATCCTCGGCGATCTGCACAATCTGTACGGCGACACGAACGCCGTGCACGTCAGCCTCGACGACAACGGCGAGGTGGTGCTCGAAGCGGTGATCAAGGGAGACACGGTGCGCGAGGTGCTCGACTACGTCGAATTCGATTCGAACGCGTTGGTGCGGCAGCTTCGCGATTCGGTCGAGATGGCCGTTCGCGAAGGGCGGATCGGTTACGAGCAGGCCGGCCGCTTCCTCAAGTTCTACGAAGAAGGCCTCGGCGGCTACACCTATCTCGAAGAGCCGGATGAGAAATAGTTGCAACTGACCTAGGGCCTGCCAGCAGTTCTTGCTACAATCGCCGCCCGCTCCGGCGACGGTAGGGGCAATGCGCCCCCGCCCGAAGCGCCTCGTGGTCAAATTCCGTGGCTCCCTCCGCGATCGAGAGGATCGGGCTTCCGATGGCTAATCGAAACTACGTATTTGTCGCGCTGGTGGCGGCGATTGTCTTCTGCGCCGCCGAAGCCTCATTTGGCCAGGGCGATCCCGGCGCTCGGCAGTACCAAAGCAATAGTGCGAACCCGAGCGGCTATCAAAATGCCTACTCCGACCGCGGCACTCCACCCCCCGACAGCGCACCGCAACAGCAACCACGACAGGACGTTCCGCGCGGCCCCGCCGCGCCACAACGCCCTCCCGCTCCGCCGTTCCAACTCAGTCCCCAGGAACAGGCCGACCTGGACAAAATCCTCGATGCTTGGGAGAAACAGAACGGGCAGATCAAGACGTTCAAGTGCACTTTCAATCGCTGGCAATATGATCCAGTGTTTTTCAAGCCCCGTCCGGGCGAAGACGAGCAACCTAGGCAGACGAGCCGTGGGGAAATCAAGTATTCCGCACCCGACAAAGGCTTGATTCGCGAGACGGATGGCGAGACCTGGTCGATGAGTCCGACGTCGCAGAAATGGGAAAAGAAAAAGCTCGAAGCGCTTGAGCATTGGGCCTGCGACGGGAAGCAGATTTACAAGGTCGATTATCAGCAACGCACCGTGGAGGAAATTCCAATCCCTCCGGAATTGCAAGGGCAGGGAATCACGCAAGGGCCGCTGCCATTTGTGTTCGGAGCGAAGGCAGCCGAATTAAAGGCGCGCTATTACATTCGTTTTGATCCGGAGAAGCCTCCTATCGCCAAGGGACAATCGTGGCTGGAGATTCGGCCAAAGTATCGCCGGGATGCGGAAAACTTCGCCAAGGTCAGGCTCGCTCTCCGCACGAACGACATGTTTCCAATCGGGATTGAAATCTACGGCACCAACGGACAAGATCGCGACGCCTTTGCGCTCGAACCCAAGGGCTTCGACCCGCGCGACATCTTCGGCGGCGATTTCAACCCCTCGCCATTCGGCTACAAGCACATCAAGCACGATCCGCAAGGCGCTCCCGCGCCACAACCCGGCGGCCAAGCGCAGCGGATGACGCCGGAACCGGGGCGGAGATAGTTACCGAACCGATTGCTCTGTTTCCTGCGCTGCCTCCGTTCTCGGATCGTGTTTCGATCTTCGCCATGCGCGAAGCGGAAGTTGCTTGCCCAAAAACGCTTCCGCCGCCGGTCGGGACCGGCGTCACGCCTTCGATTGGCCGGCGAATTGACTGGGCCGAACGCCACTCTATAATCAGTGTGACGCCAGCGCAATCGAAGCGCTAGCGGGCAAAGCACTTGCGCAATCTGTGCACGGCGTTTTGCGCGGAGCGGAGATAGGTTGGCCTATGGTTCGAATGCCCCAATCGGCACCGACGGGAAGTCGGCACGCACAGCGTGCCCTACGCCATCGGCTATTGCGTCTATTCGTTCTTCTTTTCGGCACGATTGCCGCCGTCAGCCGGGCCGCCGCGGACGAACCGCATGCAAAGCCCGACGCGGCCGAGCCCGCCAAACAGCCTGCCAAGCCCGCGGTTGGGCATCTGGTGCGAATCTCGCTGCCGATCGATGGCGACATCTATGCGCAGGTGCATAACGCGGTCTCGAAAGTGAACAGCAACTTGCCCCGCGGCGGTCCGCGCCCGATCATCATCTTCGAATTCTCTCCGGGGCAATCGGATTCCGGCCGCGGCAGTTCGTTCGGCAGTTCTTTGGATCTGGCAAAATTCATTGCCCACGAATTGAACGGCGTCAAGACGGTTGCCTACATCCCGCACACGATCAAAGGGCACGCGGTGCTCGTGGCCATGGCCTGCGAGGAGATCATCATGGCCCCCGACGCCCTGATCGGCGAGGCGGGCATCGACGAGACGACCATCGACCCGACTACGCGCAGTGCCTACGCGGACATCGCCAACGCCCATAAAACGGTCCCCGCCGCGATTGCACTGGGGATGCTCGACAAGAGCGTGAAAGTAGACAAGGTGGTGACCGAGGTCTCCACCGAGTTCATTCTTTCGACCGAACTGGAGGAACTGAAGAAGCATCATACGATCCAGAGCGTCGAAGAACTCTCGCCGACTCCCGGCCTGTTCAGCGGACGGCAAGCCCGTTCGCAACTTGCGATCGCCAGTTATCTGGCGAAGGACCGCGTGGAGGTCGCCGGCGCGCTCGATTTGCCACTCGAGGCCGTCCGCGACGATCCGTCGCTGGGTGGCGGCTGGCGACCGGTCCAGGTGCCAGTGAAGGGCCTGATCACGACGGCCCTGGTGACCGAAACGCAGCGGAAGATCGGCGAGCAAATCGACAGCGGAGTGAACTTCGTTTGCGTCTGGATCGATAGCGCCGGAGGCTCGGCCGAAGACAGCATGAACCTGGCCAACTATCTGGCCTCGTTGGATCCGAGCAAGGTCCGCACGGTGGCCTATATCCCCAAACGGGCCCGCGGCGATGCGGCGCTGATCGCCGTGGCCTGCGATCAAATCGTGATGGGACGCGACGCGATTCTCGGCGGCTCGGGGGATTATCAAATGAAGCCCGAGGAGATTGTCGCCGTGGGCAGCACGCTGCGCCGCTCGTTCTTTGAGAAGAAGGGCGCGCACTGGTCGTTGCCGGTCGCGCTGATCGACCCCGGCCTCAGGGTGTTTCGTTACACGAATCAGAACAACGGGCAGAAGGAATGCTTCAGCGAGGAGGAGATCGGCCCCGATGCCGGCGCATGGAAGCAAGGCGAACTCGTCACGAGCAATACCGGGCCGCTGAAACTGACCGGCGACAAAGCGGAAGAATTGGGATTGGCCTATCACACGGCCCGCGATTTCACGCAGTTCAAGCAGTTCTACGGCATCGAAAACGAGTTGCCCGTGGTCGAGCCGGGCTGGGCCGATTTCTTGATCGGGGCGATGTCGTCTCCCAGCATGCTCGGATTCTTGTTGTTCCTCGGCTTGGCCGGGATCATCGCCGAGACCTACGCGCCGGGGCACGGCGTCGGCGGCTTCATCGCCCTAGTGTCGTTCATGCTCTATTTCTGGATCGAGCACTTGCACGGCACCGCAGGCTGGCTCGAGGTGCTGCTGTTCCTGGCCGGGGTCGGCTGCGTGCTGTTGGAAATCTTCGTTCTGCCGGGATTCGCCATTTTCGGCCTGGGGGGCGGGTTGATGATCATCGCCTCGCTCGTGCTCGCCAGCCAGACGTTTATCATTCCACGCAACGACTATCAATGGGAGCAGATGAAGACCACGCTGATGACTATCAGTGGGGCGGTGGTCGGGGCGACGGTCGCCGCGTTCGTCTTCCGGCGGTATTTGCCGCACACTCCGGGACTCAATCGCATGCTGCTCGCGCCGCCGTCGGGGGCTGAACTGGAACACATCGCCACGCGCGAGGCCCTGGTTGATTTGAGCGCCCTGCTGGGGCAAACCGGCACGGCCACGACTCCCCTCATGCCGTCGGGCAAGGCGCGATTCAGCGGACGGTCGGTCGATGTGATGGCCCGCGGCGAGATCCTCGACCGCGGAGCGGCGGTGGTCGTCGTCGAGGTCCGCGGCAATCACGTGATCGTGCAGTCCGTGCCAGCGCAGTCCTCTGGATCGTCGGCGACGTGAGATATGGAACCGCTAGTCTGGGCAGGTCTGCTTTTGCTGTTGGGCATGCTCCTCGTGCTGCTGGAGGTCTTTGTACCGACGGCCGGCGTGCTCGGCTTCTTGGCGGTGGCGGCGATTCTTTCGGGCATCGGACTGGCGTTCTACAACGGCGGGTTGACGATCGGTTTCGGCTTTCTATTCGGCACGGCGGTCGTCCTGCCGATCGTGTTGGCGGTGGCGTTTCGGTGGTTTCCCGAAACTCCGATCGGCCGCCGGCTATTACCGAATCTGCCGACCAGCGACGAAGTGCTGCCGGACAACGAAGAGCGCCGCGTGCTGCGGGGATTGCTCGGCAAGGTGGGGCAGGCCAAATCGCAGATGCTCCCCAGCGGCAGCGTCGTTGTCGAGGGGCGGATCATCGACGCCGTGAGCGAGGGCCTGCCCATCGACGCTGGGCAGAACGTGCGCGTGATTGAAGTCCGTGGGAGCCGGGTCGTCGTCCGGCCCCTCGAGGACGGCGAGGCGGCCACCCCGGCCCGCCCCGAGTCCGAAGACCCGCTGTCGCGGCCTTTCGACAGTCTGGGGATCGAGTATCCCGACGACCCGCTTGCTTGACAACCGCGCGCGGGTTGGTAAGACTGCGCTTACTATGCCTATATTTGCCGATAACGGTATCGTCGAGGTCGTTTTCATTGCCGCTGCGTTCATCGTCCTGATCTTGGCGGTGATCGTGATCGCCGTGCTCGGGAAGTATCTGCGGCTCTGGATTCGCTCGGTGGCGAGCAGCGCCGGGATCGGCATCTTCGATCTGTTGGGCATGACGTTTCGCAAGGTCGATCCCAACGTGATCGTGCGGAGCAAGATCATGGCCGTGCAATCCGGCCTGGGTGATGAAACCGGCATCACCACCAAGGCGCTCGAGGCCCACTACATGGCGGGCGGGAAGGTCCCGCTGGTAATTCGGGCCATCATCGCCGCCAACAAGGCTAAGATCATCAACCTCGATTACAAGCTGGCCACGACGATCGACCTGGCCGGCCGCGACGTGCTCGAAGCCGTGCAAACGAGCGTTTATCCGAAGGTGATCGATTGCCCGGCCCGCGGCTCGGGAAAGGACTCGCTGGAGGCCGTGGCGAAGAACGGCGTGCAGCTCAAGGTGAAAGCGCGCGTCACCGTGCGGGCGAATTTGAATCAATTAGTCGGCGGCGCCACCGAGCAGACGATCATCGCCCGCGTCGGGCAGGGGATCGTCAGCGCGATCGGCTCGGCCGACAAACATACCGACGTGCTGGCGAATCCGGATCGGATATCGAAGGCGGTGCTGGCCGGGCGGCTCGATTCGCAGACGGCGTTCGAAATCGTCTCGATCGACATCGCCGACGTCGATGTGGGAGACAACATCGGCGCTCGCCTCCAGGCCGATCAGGCCGAGGCGGTCATGCGCGTCGCCCGCGCGAAAGCCGAGGAGCGCCGGGCGAACGCCATCGCGCGCGAGCAGGAGATGGTGGCCCAGATGGAGGAGAGCCGGGCGAAGTTGGTCGAGGCCGAGGCGCAGGTCCCCAAGGCGATCTCCGAGGCGATTCGCAACGGCACGCTCGGAATCATGGATTACTACAAATTGCGCAATGTGCAAGCCGATACCGACATGCGCCGCAGCATTGCCGGCAGCACGATCGCGCCGATGGCGCAGATGAACCCGAGTTCTTGATTTGGCCATGATTTCGCTCGATCTTATACCGTTGGCGGCGTTTGATCCGAGTTGGATTTTTCCGATCATCGTTATTTTGGTGTTCGTGCTGAGGATCATCGGCGCGGCGGCTGGCGGCGCCAATAATCCAAACGTCCCCAATCGGCGTCCGCCGGGCCAGATACCTCGCGTGCCTGGCCCGCAAGGAAACGACGACGACGCGTTGAAAGGCGAGATTGAAGAGTTTCTCCGCCGCGTCTCGAATCGTCGCGAGGGACAGCCCCAGCAGCGCACGGCCGCCAATCCGCCCCGGCCCACACAGGCCATGCGGCCGCCTGCGCCGGCGAGCCCGCAAGAGCGCCGCCGTAAACCGGCCCCCGTGATCATCGCCACGGCGGGCGCTCCACTTGTCGCCGAGGTCGTTGAGACGCCGCGCGACGACATCGACGACCACGTCAAGCGCTACATGAACACGCGCCAGTTCGATCAACGGGCCGGCCAGCTCACTTCGATCGATCAAAAGGAGCGGCAGTTCGACCAGCAGGTCCAGCAGACGTTCGCTCACGAGGTCCGACACCTCCGTCCCGGCTCGCTCGCCCCCGCGGCCGACGAACGCTCGGTGAGCGACACGGCCCCGCGGGTCATCGAGGACGACAAGCAGAACAAGTCGTACACCTTGCTCACCGGCTCGAATCTGATCAACGCCGTGATCGTCAGCGAAATCATGCAGCGCCCCGAACACCGCTGGTAAATGGCCGAGCCAGTCCCCACCATCGCGCCCTTTGTCGCCGGAAAGACCCGTCTGGGCTGGATTGGCACGGGCGTGATGGGAACGAGCATGTGCTCCCATCTGATTCGCGCCGGATTCGCGATGACGGTCTTCAACCGCACGCGCGCGAAGGCCGAGCCGCTCGTGGCCCTCGGGGCGCAATGGTCTGAAAGCCCAAAACAAGTCGCGGAATCCTCCGACGGCGTCTTTTCAATCGTCGGCTTTCCGGCTGACGTGCGGGCCGTGACGCTCGGTCCCGACGGCTCTCTGGCTGGCAGCCGGCCGGGCATGGTTCTCGTCGACATGACCACGAGCGATCCATCCCTGGCGATCGAGATCGCCCAGCAAGCAGCGGCGCGCGGCGTGCAGACCATTGATGCCCCTGTCTCCGGCGGCGACGTGGGAGCGAAGGAGGCCCGGCTGTCGATCATGATCGGCGGCGATCGGCAAGCCGTTGAGGCGCTGCGCCCCTGTTGGGAAGCGATGGGACGCACGATCGTGCATCAAGGCGGTCCAGGAGCGGGGCAACACGCCAAAATGGTCAATCAGATTCTAATCGCTTCCAATATGATTGGCGTCTGCGAGGCCCTGCTCTACGGCTACAAAGCCGACCTCAACTTGACCACGGTCATGGAATCGGTCGCGTCGGGAGCGGCAGGGAGTTGGTCGCTCTCGAATCTCGGCCCGCGAATCATCGGCGGCCGCTTCGAGCCGGGCTTTTTCGTCGAGCACTTCATCAAAGATATGGGCATCGCGCTGGCCGAGGCCGAGCGCATGGGCCTTTCGCTTCCCGGCCTGGCCCTAGCCAATCAGCTCTACATCGCCTTGCGTAGCCAAGGCCATGGCCGAGACGGAACGCATTCGCTGATGCTGGCGCTGGCCTCGCTCTCAGGGATTGATTGGAAAAAGGAGGCAGTGGGCAGGAAGCAGTAGGCAGGGTGCCACAAGCAATCTGCGCGCTGGCGCCGACTGCCACCCGCCGACTTCTTCTTCATCCCTTGCGATGGCGGATCTTCGCTCTCATGCGGCGCTTCTTGCGACCCAGCTTGCGCCGCCCCTTGCCTGTTTTCTTGACGCCCACGTCGTGCTCCTGGTGAGGAATTTACCGAATACGCACGCATAGCCTACCCAACAGCCATCTCGCGAGACGACCATCATACCAAAGTGGCTTAGCGCGGCAAGGGAGATAGGCGCCCGACGCGTGCTGTAAGCCCTCCCTGAATGCCGCCTTCCGTCTGCCTTCGACAGAATTGTGGCAAAAAAGCCACCGTTGCGTTTGCACATCACCGGATGCGAGCTATGGTTGCATAGCCACGACAAAGTGGCGAAGCAATTCCAGTTCTTCCGAAAAGGTGGGCCATGCGCAAGTTGCTGTTGTTGACGATTGTGACTCTCACGGCCGCTGTCGGCCCTGGCTGTTGCTCCTGCCTCACCGGCGGCTGCTCCTGCTTGCAGCACTGCGGAACGTGCTTCCACTCGTTCTGCCGATTTGAGGACTGGAAGCTGCAATCGCTGTGCGGCACGCGCACGCCGGCGCCGTTCGTGCCGGCGCCGGTCGCGGCCCCAATTTATAGCGCTCCGTACGTTGTGCCGCCGGCCGCCGCGCCCTGCGCGACGCCCGCCCCGATCGTGACTCAACCGCTCAGTGCGGGCGCCGCCTGTCAGCCGTGCGCCCCCGCTCCGGTGATGACGCAGCCGCTCAGCATGCCGGCCCCGGTCCAGCCGTATGCTCCCGCGCCGATTTGTGCTCCGATTCAATGCGATCCATGTCCCTGCCCCTGTCAGCCGGTGAATCCCTGCGATCCGTGCGCGACGACGGATGGCGCACCGGTGCTGAACGGCATGCCGGTGTTCACTACGCCCGGTCCGGTGGCGCCCGGGGCTCCGACGATCGCGCCGCCGACTGGCGTTCCGTCGCTGTAGGCGCGGCAGCCGCATCGGAATTCGGTCGTTGAACCCGGAGCCATCGGCGCCGGCCGGTTTGCCCAACGCCGTCGCCGTAGGCTCCGGGTTAAACGATTCGATGGGGCACTCCTCGCGCCGGCCGGATTCTCTTGTTCCATTTCGCGAGACGAATGCGTTAGAATTGATCTCGGCGATCGGAAAAGATTTCAAACAGTTTGTAACCAGGTTGCCGGCGGCTTGCCCGGCGGACTATCGGGCCGATTGCAACTTGCGGCTGCCACATGATTTGGGGCTCCGATTCGATCGCAATCGAATGTGACGCCTGGAACGGGATTCGGCAACAAATCGTTCGGCATACAAGATGCGGAAGGAACTTGCGACGGTCGTGCAGCGTTAGAATGATGTGGTGACCCAAGCCCGCCGTGATCCCAGAGCATCACGAACAGGTGCCCTCCAAAGTCGGACCCCACCCACCTGTTCGATTCAAACTATAAGGAACTCGAGCCATGTCAATCAAGCATTTGGCCTTCACATCGGTCGCGCTGTTAGCGGCATCGATTTGGGCATTTCCCAACGCTCCCCTGCGAGGGCAAGACCCCGCCGGCGGACCGGATCAAGAAGTCTTGACGCACGGACCGGTCCATGAGGCCTACGCCGAACCGACCGTGTCGAATCCGACAGAGCCGCTCGTCGTCCCGAAGCAGGCGCCCGCGCCGATCGAAGAGATGCCGCCCGATGTGAAGCCCGACGGTGCGAATGTTGTCTGGATCGCCGGCTATTGGGCCTGGGACGACACGCGAAACGACTTCATCTGGGTTAGCGGCATTTGGCGCGACACGCCGCCGAACTACGTTTGGGTCGCCGGCTATTGGAGCCAGGTGGCCAACGGCTTCCAATGGACTCCCGGCTTCTGGTCGCCCGCCGAACAGCAGCAAGTGAGCTACCTGCCCGAGCCGCCGCAATCGCTGGAATCCGGGCCGAATACTCCGCAACCGTCGGCCGACGATTTCTGGGTGCCGGGGAACTACCAATACGTCGAGACGCGCTACGTTTGGCGGCCCGGCTATTGGACGGTCGCCCAGCCGGACTGGATCTGGACGCCCGCGCATTTCGTTTGGTCGCCGAGCGGCTATATCTTCATCCCGGGGCACTGGGATTATGTGCTCGCCCGCCGCGGCGTGCTCTTCGCGCCGGTTTATTTCTCGGCGCCGATCTATGCCCGGCGGCATTTTGTCTTCGCGCCGAGCGTCGTGATCGATTCGAATCTACTGACGGTGAACTTCTTCGTCCGCCCGAATTATTGCCACTACTACTTTGGCGATTATTACGGCGAGAACTTCGTCGCGCTGGGTTTCAATCCCTGGTTCTCGGTGGGTGTGCGGTTTGGGCCCGATCCGCTGTTCGCTTATTATCGCTGGGACCATCGCGACGATCGCCGCTGGGCCGAGGGGCAGCGCGAGCATTTCGCTTACATGAACTCCCACCCGGAGGCCCGGCCGCCGCGCACCTACGCCCAGCAGACGACGATCATCAACAACAACATCACGATCAATAAGAACACGAACAACATCGCCATCGGCGCGCCGCTGAATCAATACGTGAAGAACGTCAACAACAGCGGCGGGAACAATGTGAAGTTCGTGAATGTCTCGACGCAGCAGCGGGAGCAATTCGCCCAGCAGGCCGTGCAGACTCACGACATGGCTCGCGAGCGGGCCAAGCTCGAATCGCCGAGCGGCGGTCCCAAGAACGGCCCATTGACGGGCGGTCCAAATCTCGGCGGCACGCCAAAGACGCTGAATCTGCGCAATTTGGCACAGTCCGGCGGCGGCCAGTTGCCGGGAAGCAATCCGACCGGCGCCGGCGCAAATGTTCGTACGAACACGAACATCAATTCGCAAACTGGAGGGCCATCCAATGAACGAACGGGGGCCGGCGGCAAGACATTCGGCGGCCCGAACACCGCCAATCCCGGCGCCGGAACGATTCCTGGCAACCTGAACTACGGGCGAACTGGAACTGGATCGGGAACTCTGCCTGGCGGCACGACCGGACCCGGGACCGCCGGGGGAACAACGTCGGGCCGCGGGCCCTCCGGCGCGTCCGGCCCAAGCACTGATATATTCCGGGCGAGAACGGGAGAGGCGCTCAAGAGCGGCTCGGGATCGAGCAACGGACCGGGTCCCGGTGGACCGAGCGGCTCGGGTTCGAACGCCAAGAAATTTGAGGACTTTAATAACAAAGGCCCGTCATTCTCGCCCCCGAGCGGTCGCGGCGGCGGCCCGCCACCATCGCCCACTCCCAGCGATCGCGGCAGATCGTCGTCGGGCGATTCGCGCGGCAAGAAACCGGACGACAGCAAAGGCGGCTCAAATGGGCCGGGCGGCGGGCGCGCATTTTTCGCGCCCGGCAATTCTCGCGGCTTGGCCGACGCGCAGAACGCGGTCGAAGAACCCGTCGACAGTCGCGCGAAGGACCCGATCCGGCCACTGACGCTCAATCCATCGCTCGCGCCGACCAGCCGTACCGCGAACGGCTTGGCGGCGAGCCGCTCGTCGTTCGACCTCCAGCCACAGCAGTCAGTCAAAGACCCCGTTCGTCCGCTGAACCTGCTGCCGCAATCGCAGCCCCGTTCATCGACTGGGCCGGTTCCAGCGAACGGACCAGCGCCGCGGGGCAATTCCGATCCGAGAGGCAAAGACCCGATTCAACCGTTGCGGCTCGCGCCGAACAATTGAGATCACGTTTCACTCGGTACCAGGCCCTGCCTGGGACTACACGGCCGCGAAGGCCCTACCTTCGCATTTTTATGGATGGTGCAGTCGCTCGCGAAGGATCGCGAGGCAGAGCCTCGCTCGCAGCGCGTTCCCAGGCAAAGCCTGCAATCGAGGGAATTGCCGCTTCGCGAGATCTAATTCTTCGCGTGCCAATTGGAGCTGGATGTCGAGGCGATCGGTAGCGTTGACGTTTCGGCGCCGGCACTGTCGCCTGCCGCGCCGCCGCCGGTGTTGGAAGCGCTTCCCCATCGCAGCGATTTCGCCCCGTTAGTCGATCTGCTTTCGGACGGCTGCGGCGCATCGCTGGCCGGGCCGATCGCCGACAGAGGGCGAATCGATCCGGCATCGTCTATTCCGTCCGCCGAACCGAGCATGGGACCGTCGCCCCTCAGCGCCTTCGGCTTGCGGACCGACGACGGACTCTTCTTCGGCTCTTCGCCGCTCGGCATCGCGCCATTTGGTGCCGCGCCGCTCGGCTGCGTTTCGGACGGCTGCCCGGGGCCGATTTGCTCTTCGGCCGGCGTCGGCGTGCCGGGGACCGTTTCCGAATCTCCTCCGAAATCGGCGTGCTGGGCGATCGGGCCCGTGCTGAAAACACTGGGCCGCGAGTAGCCGTAGTTGATGTTCATGCCGGCGTCGCGGGCCCGCGCCAAGCGATGGGCATCGAAGTAGGCCTTGCCCGGCCACGGACCTTCGGCCAGGAACACGTCGTCGTATTCGAGCAGCGAGCCCTTGACGAAATGCACCTGCGCGATGCCGCGATTGTAGTCGATGAGCGAGCGATAATAGGCCGCCTCGGCGTCGGACCGCCGCTGCTGGGCCTGCAAGAGGAGATCGAGCGTCACGGTGCCGGCGTCGTAGGCGACCGTCACGGCCGCCACTTCCTGCTCGCTCGCCATGCGCCGATTGAAGTTGGTCTCCATCAAGCGATAATTCAGATCGAGGTTTCGGATCGCGTCGGTAATCTGATGCGAGAGTTCCAGCTCCTGGTCTTGCATGATGTTCTTTTCACGCGTCAGCAGGAGCTGCTGGCTGCGGATTTGCGTGAGTTCCTTGCGGAAGCCGAGCGGCATGCTGAAATTCAAGCCGAGATTCCATTCGCGGAAGCTGGCGTTGGCCATGGTCGCGGTGGCGTCGGTGCCGATGATCGATTCGCTCGGCGTGCCGCGATACGAGGTGCCGTCGTTGCGAATCAAGTCTTCGCCCAGGCCGAAGAGCCGATAACGGCCTTCGAAGTCGAGGTTCGGCAGCAGCAGGTTCTTCGAGGCGATCAACTCCAGCTCGAGCTGCTTGATCTTCCACTTCTCCTTGCGCAGCTCGACGCTGCGGGCCAGGGCTTCTTCGTGAACGTCGTGCCAATCGAAGACCACTTTCGCGGTGGTTGGCTCGTCCTTGGGCCGGATCAGCCGCCCATCGGTCGCTGCCAGGCCCATCAAATAGCGGAGCCGGTTCTCCATTCGGTAAAGGTCGGTCAGGGCCTGTTCGACCTGGGCGCGGAAGGTGAAGTATTGATTGCGCGATTCGGCCTCCTTGTCGGCCTCGCCCCCCTTCGCGTTCACGTCGGACAAGGCCTTGATCTTCTGCCAGGTGGTCAGCGCGCTGTCGCGTCCCACCTCGGCCGCCGCCAAGGCGCGATAGGCAAAATAGACTTCCCAGTAGGCGTTTTCCGTGTCGTCCACCAGGTTCCGCACGCCGGCCTCGAAATCGGCCAGGCTGATGTCCATGTTGATCCGCGAGATCATCACGCCGCGGAATGCCGGCAGCGTGTTGCCCGCGTTGCCGACGCCTATGGGCCCCGCGTCGAGCGGGCCGTTGATCTCGTTGAATAGCAAGCCGCCGCCGCGGAGCAGCCGTTGCTGCAAGGTGAAATCGAGGATGTTCTGATTGTCGTGCGCCGATTCGCGCAGCGGGCTGTTGCTGTCGGTATAGATCTGTTGCGACGTGATCGCGTAGGTCCCGCCGACGGCGCTTCGTTTGGATAGGCCGGTGGTCATCGTGTCGATGTCTTGCAGCGAGATGCGCTGCTGAATGGACCCGACGGAGAGCAGGGCGTTTTGCGGCTGATTGTCGTGTTCCCAGGTGAAGCTGCTGGCGAGCACGGCGTCGAAATTGCTCAGCGCGCCCTCCACGCCAAGATTGGGGTTCGTTTCGATGATGGCCGGATCGTAGACGCTCGTGACCGATTGCGGCGTTGTGAGCAAGACGGAGGGCGCATCCCCGACTTGCGGCCGCGTGCCCCCTTGCGAGGCGAACCGCGCTCCGAGCGTGCGCATGATCTTGCTGTTTTCCAGCGCGGTGTGCACCGCTTCCTCGAGCGAAAGGTCCCAGACCTTCTCGTATTTGCTGTTGGTGAGCGTCAGCGGCGCCTCGGCATCTTGCACTTCGGCCAGGCTGGCATTCTTGACGTCCGGGGCCTCAATCTTGGTCGCCATACCGACGTAGTGTGAGAGGTCTCCCTTCTCGAAGAAATAGAACGGCTGCGTCGGCGCGCAGCCGGCTGCCAGCAGCAGGAGAGACGCGGTCGCGATCCAGGGCAAATGGCAAGGCCGGCTCATTGATTTTGTTCCCTCGCGAGACTCCATGGCATCCACTTGGCGACACGTTGCAAATGACCCGAGCGCAAACCAAGCTTGGCTGGCAATCGCAGCAGAGCTTCCGGTTCCCCCCGGGCCGTTTGCAGCCGTTTCAGTGGAGGCGCGCGAGGCGCAAACCGCTAATGCGGAGCAATCGGCAAGCAATGTATCGACCGGCTCGCCATTAAACTTTGGCGAATTGATGCAATCGCTGCGATCGGAAGAGATTTTAGAAGATTCGCAAACTTCGCAGATTGCGCAAACGACGATCCGCAGATGCTAGCAGCGCGAATGCGAGGTTTTCCCCCGCTCGCGGTTTAGCTGCCACTACAAATACATCCCCACGTAGCCGCCCGTTTGGTCGGCTTTGGCTTGCAGTGCGGCGATGCGCCTTACTGTTTGCGCCAGGTCGCCCGCTTCGATGTAGCGATTGAATTCCACCATGACGGCGCGAGAAACCGTCTCGCGAAACCAGGCCACGACCGGCTCCGTGAGCCATTCGCATGTTTCGCGCACTAGCGTGGCATCCACGTCTGCTAGCAGAGTCTCGCGATCGGCCGAATCGGTGAGCACGGTTCCTTCGAAGCTGAATTCGAGAGTGCCCAAATCGGCGTGATTCGTGAGATGGAAGACGCAGTTGGCATCGTATAGAAAATAGGAATTATGCGAGCCGTGCTTTTCCAAAGCGGCCTTGATCCGCTCGCACCGCGCGCGATACCTCGGCGAGGCGTCGATGGGTATATCGAGCCGGCCCACCGACCGCAGCGGCAGGCAATCGAACGCAATCTCGACGAACCGGCTCATGTCATTTATTCCAACCGACCGTCAACCAGCCCTGGTCGGAAGACAATTGCGATGATACCAGCTTGCCGGCCTTGCTAAAAGGCGCCTTCTGGAACTCGAGTCCCTGGAACTCGAACGTCTCCTTGAACATGTTCTCGAATCGGTGGAGCAGCTTGCCGCGGTCGATCGCCCGCTGCGCCGGTTTTCCGCCGCGCGACTCGACCTTGATTTCGCCGATCCGTTTGGCTTGCTTGCCTTCGATTTTATAGTCGGCCGAGATGGTCCACGGATAGTCGATGTCGATGTCGGGATTGGTGGATGTGAACCGCGTCGCATTGAGGGCGACGGAGAACCCACCTCCCGCAAAATGAACGTCCACGGGATGTTCCTTGGCGAACGTGATCGTCCAGTGCTTGTCGTTCTCCTCGTCAGCTTTCTCTCCGGGAGGGTCCTCGCCGAACATGTCCTTGTAACCCTTGACGAATTCCTCTCGCGAAATCTTGCGGCCGCCGAGCGTCTTGGCGGTGATGTTGTTGGCGAACGATTCATGCACCCGCAGCCCGATCATCGGATTGCCGACGATCGCCGGCGGAGCGATCGTGGCCATGGGTTGCGCACCGGTTTCGCGGCCCACCATGTAGAGAGCCGCCGGCGTCGACGAATAATGCAGCTCGGGCATCGCGCCCCAGCGCTCCAACGGCTGGCGAAGTTTCTCCTGATAGTTCTTGTTTTGGTTCGCGATTCCCTCGCCGGCATTCGACTTGATGCGGTCGCGGACACGTTGCTGGGCGTGCTGCGAGGCGATGCACTCCGCTTCCGGCTTGCTCTGGTAGACGCGTTTGGTGGCGATTCGCTGCACAAGCCGTCCGCCGCAGATGCAAAGGCTATTGATCGTCGTGTGCGTGCAAGCCCAAGCGGCCGGCTCGGAGGCCATATATCCAGCGGCATCCACGGCAACTCGCAGCGCACCCGTGAATTGAGTCGTTCCCGTAGCGCGAATCGTCACCGGCGGATGGACGCCGATGGTCTGCGACGTGGTGGTCCCGCGCAACTGGACTTCCATCAGCACGTGGTCGGGACTGTCGACAAGGACCGACGTCCGCTGGCCGACCGTGTGGGTCGTCCCGGAGACGGAGGTCCCCATGATATTGTCGCTGAAGTGCGGATCATTTTCGTCAATGTCTTCGGCGCTGATTGCAGTGACGAAGTCGCCAGACGCCTGGACCAATAGATTGGGCTGATCGGGTTGGACCGGCGACGAGGGGGCAGCCGCGGTCGCGACCGCAGAGGTATTCGTCTTTCCCAGCGCCAGGAAGCCGGGAAACAGGCAGGCCGATGCCGCGAGAACTCGAGTAATGTATCGCATCTGTTTAGCCCTCCGTAACTTAGAGCGTCCGCCAATTGCACCACCAGAACCTTGGTTGCCGCCCGGCGCGCCTCCCAGAATACACCAATTTGCGCCTCCTGCCACTACCTATACCCTATTGAATCGGAAAAAACTGTGGATTCGCGTTAGTTATCCCATTCTCTCATTTTTTTCAGATTCAAAATGCGATTCGGATGTGGCGAATAGGAAATAACTTAGAGACTTTTTCGTCGCTAAATCCTTTACATATTTTCCAAATTCTCAATCTCACCCCTTGAATTCGTGCGGCTCGTCGGCATAAATGGCACCCTGTTGATCCTGCCCGCAACTCTGCCAGCTCACCCACGGCAAGTTGCGATTATATCCTGCCCAATCGCACCCACGACCACGGCGTCGTCGGAGCGAGCGTATGGTTCGCGTCTTTGCCGCTAGCTTCGCAACTTGAACAGGAGGGTGACTCATGTCGAGACGGTCCTGGATCGCGCTGTCACTGTTGGCTTTGTCAGTCTGCTTCACGCTGGGCAGCAAGGCGGACGCGGTTGAATTCAAGACGGCCATTCTCAGAAACGCGATCATTTGGCAAACGGATTACTACGAGGCCTATCGGACGGCGCAGCACGACAAGAAGCTGCTGCTGATTTATTTCGACCCGCACCCGCCGATTCGAACGACGGGGATGGCCACCGGAACCACGGATGACGCGATCGACCGCACCCTTGCCGCGACCGAAGACCGCGAGCGGCTGGCTGACTATGTATTCGCCCGATTGCCGCTTAACGTGACGATCGCAGAGAATAGCAAGCCGGTGCGGCTTGTGGACCATCCGGCATTTGCCGACATCCGCAACGGCGGGGGGCTGGCCATCATCGATCTGGCCCATCCCAACACGCCCTATTACACGTTCGTCGTGAGCGCGCTGCCGCTGAGCAACGGAAAATACTATCGTTTTCATCCGGAATACGTGCCGGTGCTGCTCGATCTTCCCGAGGGAACCTTGACGCAGCGGACGATGATCTTCGCGGTGCGCATTCATCCGGAGTCTCCCGCGAGCACGCGCAGCAAGCAGAGCCCGATCTTGAGCGACGAGGCCGCGAGCCATTCCCACTATCAGGCGCAGATCGGCGTGCAAGGACACCATCAATGGGAAAGCCGTTTTCAGCGGATCATTTCCCGCTTGTTCGGCAGGGGAACGCCGGCCCTGCCAAAGGAGATCGTCGCCGAGAGTTGGCCGAATCAGAACCTGATCGATTCTTGCATCGACTGCGTCGATAGCTGGCGGCAATCGTCGGGGCATTGGGCGGCCGTGAAATCGACCCACGATAGCTATGGCTACGACATCCAACGCGGCTCGAACGGAATTTGGTACGCCACCGGCATCTTTGCCAATTGAGCAGTGTTTTTGCCGCTGGGTGTGTCAAGCGAAGCGCAGACGCTCTGCTGTCGACTGTGAGATCGAAGCAACGGTGCGTCGGCGCGGAGTACCGCTGGACACACCCTACGATCTGGTGCCGTCTGCACCGATTAATCCGGTCGCGCTGGCGGTGATGCATTCTTGCATCATGCGTGTTGCCGAACGGCAACACGTCGCCAATTCGCGTGCTAGGCTTTAGCCAGCGGAATAGTTTGCCTGGGCGTACCACGGCGATCCAAGACAGCACGACCGGATTGATCGACATGGCTGGGTCATCGGCCCGCGAACGGCGGTGGACCGCGGCGCTTGCGCTGGGGCTGCTCGCTGTTTGCGCGCTGACGCAGAGTGGTTGTCTGCGCCCGCCGGTGACACCGGCCGAATCGCTGGGCCAACAGCTCTATACGATTCAACCCGGCACTCCCGTCGCGGCGGCGCCGGTGGCGCCGGGTGCGATCGATCCGAACGCTCTTCCCTTGGCGCAGCCGGCCGCGCCCGTTATGCCGGGGCCGACAACCGTCGCTCCCCTGGCAACCGCTTTGCCAACTGCGCCGCCAATTGCCGCGCCCGCGCCGAATCCGGCGGCGGACTCCGGCCTGCTGCTCAGCCCCGGCGTTGTGGTGGCGCAGGTGGGTTCGAATGTCGTGATGGTCGCAAGCGTATTCGGGCCGGGTCGCGCGATCCTCGAGGGTCGGCGCGTGGAATGGATGCTCGCTCCCGGCGGCGTCGGCGAGATTACCGCGGTGGGGACCGCTCCTAGCGGGTTCCTGGGGTTGGGATCGTCTCCCGCCGCCAAGGTCAATCCGCTGTATGCCGTCGGCGAAACTTTCTCGCGCAGCATCGTCGTTACGCATGGCGCGGGTACCCAGCTTGGCGATCTCACGATCGCCCGCGGGCAGACTTGGATTACCGTCAGCTCGCCGAACGAAGGGGCGAGCTATGTCACGGCACTCGCCCCCGAGCTGGAGAACTGGGCGAGTCGGCAGCAAACGGCCGTGATTCATTGGGTCGATGCGCAATGGTCGGCAGCGCCGCCGGGAGTTGATCCGGCCGGATCGCGGCACACGTTCACGACAACCATCACGCGCCGCACCACCGGCGAACCGCTGGCCGGCTGGCGCGTCCGTTATGAAATCACTGGTGGCCCAACCGCCGGATTCGCACCCGACGCCGGACAGGCAATCGAAGTGCCGACCAACGATCTCGGTCAAGCCAGCGCCGAGATCTTTCAACCCAAGCCAGAAGCCGGGGTCAGCCCAATCCTGATCCAGGTAATCCGCCCGGCCGGAATTGTTCCTGGCGGGCAGCGCCTCGTCGTCGGCACCGCGGCGACCGAGCAATCTTGGACCGGTGCGGCGCTGGCGATTCCGAGTAGCCCAGCCATTCCGATCGGCCCGAGCAGTCCGACGGGCCCGACCAATCCGACCGGCCCGGCGCCGGCACCCGCCGCGCGAACCGCATTGCACCTCACCGGCCCGGCGCAGGCGTCGGTCGGCGCGACCGCCAGCTATCGCATCGAGGTCACGAACGCGGGCGATCAACCGGCGACAGGCGTGATTGTCGCCGATCCGTTGCCAGATGGATTAACGTATCTCCGCAGCACTCCGCCAGCGGACAATGCGGCGCCGGGGTCTGGCGCGGGAGGTCAGGCGACCGGCGTCGCGGCGAACCTGCAATGGAACCTCGGCACGCTGCAACCCGGCGAGAGCCGCGCAATCGCGTTGGATGCGCGCGTCGAGCGCGCCGGTGCTTTCAATCATTGCGCGTCGGTCAGCACGGCCGACGGCGTGACTGGGCAAGAGTGCGTGACGACAACCGCTCGCGCCGCCGCAATCGAGCTTCGACAAACGGGTCCCGACAAAGCGGCCGTCGGCCAGCAAGTGCGATTCGAGGTCGAAGTCGTCAATCGGGGCGATACGCCCGCCACGGGCCTCGTGCTGACCGATCGCTTCGACGACGGCTTGATCAATGCCCGACAACCCAGCCCCATCTCGGGCGCGTTGGATCCGCTCCAGCCCGGTCAATCGCGCAAGGTCGGGATCACGCTGAAGGTGGCCAAGCCGGGCCGCCTCTGCAACACCTTCGAGTTGACGGGTCCGGGCGTTCACGAAACGACGCAGGCCTGCCTCGACGCGAGCGAGGCCGCGCCGCCGCCGAAGCCAGCCCTCTCTTTGAAAGTCACCGGCCCTGCGTCGGCCCGCGTCGGCGACGTCGCGTCCTTCGTCATCGACGTCAAGAACACTGGCGATGCGAAGATCGCCAACGTTCGCGTCACGAATAAATTCGACGCCAGCTTGCTGCAAGCGAAAGACGCCAGTCAGGGTTACGAGCAAAACGGAACCGAACTCTCGTGGACGATCGCCAACTTGGATCCGGGGCAAACCGCCGAGCGGCGAGTCAATTGCACTTGCCTTGTCGCGGTCGCCCGGACTTGCGATGTGGCGACCGTGAGCGACGGGCGCGATTTGACGCTGGGGGATCAAGCCTGCTTGGAGATCGTGCCGGTCGAGCCGCCGCTGGCCGCCGGCGGCAAGTTGAGCCTCGCGGTCGCCGCCCGAGCCAATCCGATCAACGTCGGCGGCGAGACCTCGTTCGTCATCACGTTGAGCAACGCCGGGCCGAACCCCGAGCGGAAGGTCGCGCTCTCGGTGACGATCCCCGAACTCATGCAATATATCGAAGGCGCGACGCAGAATCCAACTCGGGCTAACGTGGACGGCCAAAGCATCCGTTTCGAGCCGATCGTACAACTCGAGCCGAACAAGCCCGTGCAATTCGAGATTCACGCCAAGGCGAATCGCGCCGGCGACGCCACGCTCCACGCTGAAGCCATCAGCCAGACCACGACCCAGCCAGTGGTCGGCGATGCGACGGTTAAAATCGTCGCCCAATAGCGTCATTCTTGACGTGTGCTCGCTGGGCTGCCTAGCATAGAAACGGTGACGCGTGTTCGCGAAGTTCGCGTAGGGTGCGTCAAGCGGTCCTCCGCGCAGACGCACCGTTGGTCCTGGTCCACGGTCACTGCCGGTGCGTCTGCGCTTTGTTTGACACACCCTACAGCCAGGACTGGCCCGGAAATGCGTGGGATTCAGATGAAATCCGTGGCTTGGACATCTCGACTCGCGCTGACCGCGATTTGGCTCGCGGCCGGTTCGCTTGCGATGCCGCGACTCGCCGCGGCGGATGACGAGGCGCCCTGCTGCCGCGAGCGGCGGTTTGGTCCCTATATTACGCCCGATCCCCGAGCAACCGCGCCAACTTTGGCGCAAGCGATCGATACTGGCTTGCTGCCGCCGTTCGGGTGGGGTTGGTATGGCGTCGGCTTTCCGGGTGTCTGGGGCTGGGGCGGCTACTGGCGTCCGTATGCAGGCTACTATCCCTATCCCTATGGATACTCCGGCCGATTCTGGTATCCAAACGGTCCCGCGGTGCCGTATGCACCATTCGGTGCGTACGGCGGACCGGGCTATTTCGGCCCATTTTCCTCGCCCGGCTATTCGCCGTATTCATTCCAAACTTCTTATGGCACCGGCGCTGCGCCCGACGGCGGAGCGGCTCATCCTGGCCAATATTATTGGTAGCCCGTTCAACCTCGGTCGGCCGAAGAAAAGAATGTGTCGCACGGATGCCCCGTTGCGGAATTCGCCAGAATTCCGGGATCGACTGCGGGAATCGGCAACGGAATCCTTGCGAATTCCGCTACGAAGTAGGAGACGGACCATGAAGCGTTGGCTGCTCGGCGCCGTCGGCGCGTGCGTTCTCGCCGCCGCGGTTTTTCTCTCCGCGCGTCGCGCGCAAGCCGACTATCCGCAGTATCTCTTCATCCAGCCGACCTACGGCGGTTATGGAAACGTCCAGCCGGCGCAGACCTATGCCTACGGCTGGTTCGGCGTCGCGCCGCGCCAGCAATGGACTTGGCACTGGGATTACTACGGCGACCGCTGGATTTGGCGCTAGCGGTGCACAAAACTGAGTTGTCGGGTGCCCTGGCCACTGCTCTGAGTGGCCATGCGTCAACTCCAGTTCCATGCCCACGCCGACCTGCTGGCGTCGGTGCCCGCGTGGGCATGGCACCCGGCTTGTTACGCTTTCACGTGACGTTTTTCGTCACGACGGAGCGTGACAAGTACACTACCGCGCCAAGCCCACGAAGAAACTGAAGATTTCTTCGCGGTCGCCGGGAGCGTGGTGGATCGGCACGGCGAAATCCAGGGCGATTGGGGCCGGCCCGAGAGCGGGGATGGAAATCCGCAAGCCGAGGCCGGGCGCGATCCGGTAGTCGCGCCATTTGACTTCCGTATCTCGCTCGACGGTCCCGTAATCGACAAACGCCACGCCACGGAGCACGTCATCGGCGGTGATGGGGAAGATGTATTCCGCCGAGTTGAGCCACTCGAAATTGCCGCCGACCTGCACTCCCTCGTCCAACGGCGATGCCCCGCGGAAGGTGAAGCCTCGGAGCGTGGAAAATCCGCCGGCGAAGAAGGCGTCGTAAATCGGAGTGTTGCCTCCGGAGAAACCGATTTGGCTGCCGAGCCCGAGCACGTGCCGCCCCGAGCCGTCCGGCCGCTCGGCAATCTTGTAGTATTGCCGCCCTTCGAGAGTGACCTGCGGATAGGTGAAGCTGCCGAAGACCTGCTCGTAGTTCACTCGGATCAAATGCCCTTCAGTCGGCAGGAAGCCATTGTCGCGCGTGTCGTGGGAGAACCCGGTGCTGACCCCGTAGGCCTCGTTGTGGCCGAGCACTCGCTCCAACTCCGGCGGCGTCGGCGTGGTCGGATTGTAGATTCGGATGTTCTCGGCTCGCAGCCCGACGTTGCCCGCCAGATCGGGAGTAAAGAAGTAGCCCAAGCCGATCCGGCCGCCGACGCGGGCTTCGCTCCAGTTCTCGTAGATGCGCGTGAAGTACGAGGCGCTCGTGCTGAGGCTGACTGGCGTGTCGAACAAGTAGGGATTCTGGAAGCTGATCACGTACCGCTGCACGAGCGTGCCAGGCGAAGCCTCGACGCGAAACCGTTCGCCCATCCCGCGGAAGGCCGTGCCGTCCCGAAAGTCCTCCCAGCTAGAGGGCCAGCGGTTGATGTCGAAGTTTTGCTCGTCGATCACGATATTGCCGATCAGCCCGGCATCCGAGTTCACCCCGACGCCGACCATCAGCTTGCCGGTTTGAGTTTCGTTGGTGTACACATCGAGCGGCAGCATCGGCTGCACGTCGACGTATGGCTGGGCGCCCCCGACGATCTGACCAGGCCCGGCGGGAACTTGCTCCGGTGCGATCCCGCCGCCGGGAAGTTGCGCTAAGCGCGGATAGCCATCGGCACTCGGGGCTGCTGCTGGGGGAGCGCCGTACGCGGGGCTCGCGCCATAAACGTTCGGCTGCCCTGGCGGCGCGGCGTAGGTGCCGTTGTATGCGTTTGCCGGAGTCGCCGCCGGATATGCGGCTGGTTGCCCGTACTGCGGGTTAGCATACTGCGGAGCGGCTGTCGGCGGCCCGTAACTGGTTGGCGGATACCCGGCTGGAGTCGTCGGATCGGGCTGATAGCGTACCACGCGCGACATCGAATCGGGATCGGTCGGCTGCATCGCCCAACCGCCGCTCGGGGCTTGGCCGCGAACCACCATCGCTTGGCGTTGTGGCACGGCGTCGGGGCATTGTCCGCGAACGATCGGCTGCCGGTCGCCTCGCGGGACCTCCGCCGCGTGAAGCTGGCCGGCGACTCGTTGCCAGACGTTATCGTCGATCCACGTGTCGGCGTCTTGTGAAGCCGGGCGCGGAACCGGCGCGGCTTCCGCCGGCATCGGATCGAGGTCGGGCCGTCGATCAGCTCCGGGCAGCAAGGTCCCATCGACATTGACCGAGACAAAGACGTCGCCTCCGTCCGCTACGTCGGGGCTCTGGCCGCGATAGTTGTCCGGCGTTGACGAACTCGATGACGAGCCGCCCGTCGCGCCGAAGCGTTTACGTCCCTCGGGCCGTTCGGCGATCGCTTTGTCCGGATCGTCGCCATTGACGGGGCTGAAGTTGATTTTCGGGCCTTTGATCGGATCGGCGGCGAAGATCTGACTCGCCTTCAGCCGTCGCTCGGCGCTGCGGAGCTTCCGAGTGTCGATAACGTCGCCGGGATAAATTGCGAGCCGATCGTAAATGGTGCTGCTGTGCGTATGGGTGCTGTCCCCTTGAATGTTGATGTTGATCTTGCCGACTCGATAGCGGTTCCCCTCCTTGATGTTGTAGATCAGATCCATTTCTGGCTGACCTTCGAGGAGCCGCGGGTCGGGCTGAATATCGGCAAACACATATCCTTTGCCGCCATAGAGATCGCGGACGATGTTGAGATCGTGGTTCATCGCGCCCTGATTGAACCACTGGCCGCTGGTCAGCTTGAGGTCTTTGCTCAGCTTGTCGTTGCCGATCTTGTCGTTGCCGATGAAGGAGACGGTGCGGATTTTGAAGCGCGGGCCTTCACTGATCACGAAGGTGGGAGTGACCCAAGTCTGCTTCGCGTCAACCTCTATCTCTCGGTCGACCGTGGCCTGGAAAAAACCGAGGCCGCGGTAGTAGGCGGTCAGCTTGCTTACGTCTTCGTCGATCTTTTTGCGATCGGCATAGCCCTTGAAGATCCAACCGATCGGAGGTTTGGTTTCGATTTGCGTGCGGAGCCGGCCGGAGCTGACGATCGTGTTGCCGACGAATCTGGTCCACCAGATTTTCTGCGCCCGTCCCTCGTCGATCAGAAAGATCGCCCCGCTGTCGCCGGGCTTGTTGCCCTCGATGATCGTGACGCGGGCTCGGTCCCAGCCATGCTCGAGATAGTAGGCCTCGAGCTTGTCGCGCGCTTCCTTGATAGAATACGGGTCCATCCCGTCGTTCACCTTCAGATCGGTCTTGCCGATCAGATCGCTCGTGAGGACGCCTTGGTTTCCGACCATCTTGATATAATGAATGATCGGGCGCTCGACGACGTGGAAGATGACCACGACCCCGGAGGGCGTGTTTTGGAAATCGGCGCGGACGTCGATAAACTTCCGGCTCTTCATCAGTTTCCGGACGTCGTCTTCGACGATTTGCGGATCGTAGGGTTCGTTCTGCCGGGTGCCGAGCTTGGGGAGCTGGCCGCGGCGCGTGGAGTGCATCCCGTCGAAGACGACATCGACGACGCGGGTTTCGCCGAGGCGCGGAGCGGCCGCGGCCGACGGCGGACCTATGCCTTCCGGCGTCGTCGGGCGATAGGGCACGGCGCTTCCCGGCGCTCCGGTCGGCGGCGGCACGTATTGCGGCGCGGCCTCCGCGGGCATGGCGCCGGCGGGCGAGAGCGCCGGCCCCTGGGCGGCGGCAATGCCGCTCACGCACGACGCCAACACCAGCGCCCAGCCAGCGCTGCGGCGGATCAACGGGTCGCTAGGGACGCCGGCCATCGTGGGGATTTTCCCAAGGCTAGAGATGTAAGTGCAGACAAGAATTTGCGGCAGCCGAACGGGCGCACTGAAAGGGCCGCTAGAAATACAAGAACCCGTCCCTCGCGACAAGGTGAGTTGCAGAAAAACTGAGGTCGGAAATCGGAGTTCGGAAGTCGGAGGTCGGAAATCGGATGTCGGAGTTCGCCCTCGTTAGCCCCGTCGCTTGCGACGGGATGGCCCGCGCCGGACGTCGGAAGTCGAAATGTTGGAGTGCAGCCCTAGGCTGCGGCCGGCAGGCTAAAGCCTGAACTCCAACTGCCCATAGGATTCAAATGGCGAAGGTGGTAGCTTGGGATAATTGAAGAACGAACGACCGAGCGCGCCCGCCGGTAGCAACCAAACAGATCTTTCATGCTAGCTGCGGCCGACATTCTGGGTTCCACCGGCCGCGTCGCGGCGCGGCTGGAGAACCGCTATGAGCAGCGGCCCGAGCAACTGGCGATGGCCGATGGAGTAAGCCGGGCGATCCAGCGCGGAAATCATCTAATAGTCGAGGCGGGCACCGGCGTCGGCAAGAGCTTTGCCTATCTCGTGCCGGCGATTCTCGCGGCGACTGGCGAATTGCCGCTCGACAAGCCTCCCGCGAAGCGTTCGAAGAGTGCCGACGAAGAAGACGACAAGCCGCCGCTGCCGCGGGTGATCGTCTCGACCCACACGATATCGCTTCAGGAGCAATTGATCCAGAAGGACCTGCCCCTATTGCGAAGCGTCATGCCGCAGGAATTCACGGCCGTGCTGGTTAAGGGGCGGAGCAATTATCTGAGCTTGCGACGGATGGAGACTGCCGTTGGCCGCGCGGCGAGCTTGTTTCACGACGAAGCGGAGTTCACGCAACTTCGGCAGCTCGTTCAATGGTCGAAGGCCACCAGCGACGGCAGCTTGAGCGATCTGGAGCTTCGCCCGAATCCGGCCGTTTGGGATGAGGTAGCCAGTGACAGCGGCAACTGCATGGGGCGAAATTGCCCGACGTACAAGAAGTGCTTTTACTATCAGGCTCGCCGCCGCGCGCAGCACGCCCATATTCTTGTGGTCAATCACGCGCTGTTCTTCAGCGATCTCGGCCTGCGCCGCTCCGGGGTGAGCATCTTGCCGGACTACGACATCGTGATTTTCGACGAGGCCCACACGATCGAAGCGGTCGCCGGCGATCATCTGGGACTCAGTGTCACCTCGGGCCAGATCGATTTCGCGCTCACGCGGCTCTACAACGACCGCACCAATCGCGGCTTGCTCGTTCACTACAAGATGAAAGAGGCGGAGCAGGAAGTCGATCACTGCCGCCGCCGCGCGGAAGAGTTCTTCGAGTCCCTCGCGGATTGGCTCGCCGCCCGCCCGAACTCGAACGGCCGCGTCGCTGCGCCCGAGATCGTGCCGAACCGGCTCACGCCGTCGCTCAAGAAGTTGGCCCGAATGCTCAAGGACAAGGCCGACACGCTCAGAGACGAAAAGGAAAAGCACGATTTCCTCTCGGCCTACGAGCGGCTGCTGTTGCTCGGGGGCGAGATCGAGCAATGGCGCACGCAGGGGTTGCCCGATTCGGTCTATTGGATCGAGCGGACCAGGTCGCGCCGCGGCCGGCCCCGGCTCGAATTGGCGGCCGCGCCGATCGACGTCGGTCCGCTGCTGCGCGAGCTGCTCTTCGACGAGACGCCCACCGTCGTGCTCACCAGCGCCACGCTTTCGATCGGCAAGACGGCTTCGTTCGATTTCTTCAAATCGCGGATTGGGCTGACGAAATCCGACAGTCAACGATTGGGAAGCCCGTTCGACTATCAGCGGCAGGTCGAGTTGATCTTGTTGGACGGCATGCCCGACCCTTCGGACAAGCAAAGTTACGACCGAGTAGCGATCGAGATGATCCGCCGCTACGTGGAGCGGACCGACGGCCACGCCTTCGTGCTCTTCACGAGCTACGACATGATGCGCCGCGCCGCCGCGGCCCTCGCCCCGTGGCTCGCCCAGAAAAACATGCCTCTGTATTCTCAGGCCGAAGGGCTTTCGCGCACGCAGATGGTCGATCGTTTCAAAACCGATCCGCGGGCGGTTCTGTTTGGGGCGGATAGCTTCTGGCAAGGGGTGGATGTGCCGGGAGACGCTTTGCGAAACGTGATTATCACCAAGCTCCCCTTCAGCGTCCCCGACCGCCCGCTTCTGGAAGCTCGGCTCGAGGCGATCCGCTCCAACGGCGGCAATCCATTCGCCGACTATCAACTTCCCGAAGCCGTGCTCAAGCTCAAGCAAGGCTTCGGCCGCCTGATCCGCACGCAAACCGACACGGGGCTGGTCGTGGTCCTCGATCCGCGCGTCCGCACCAAGCCCTACGGCAAAGTGTTCCTCGACTCGTTGCCCAACTGCCGGCGGACGGTCGAGCGCGTGGACGAGTCGAAACAGTTGTTTTGAGCAAGCGGGGCAAGACGAACCCGCCTCCTGCTCGAAACCGCCCTGGACAGTCGCCGCGCTTTCGATTACCTTCCGCCCCTCTTCTGCACGGCTATTCAGTCGCAATTTCGTTTCCATTTAGGAACGCCTAACAAATCCGGCCGGGAGAAGGGGACAGTCCCCGTTTTGCTCCGCGGACTGCGCAAAAGGGGGACAGTCCCCGCCGGATTTGTTAGGCGTTCCAAGTAACTTCCCGGAGATGCGGATGGCTTCAGCGGCCATACCTCGCGCCAGCGGTGTGTCGCTCGGGCGTTGGCAAGACCTGATCCTTCCGGTCGGGATCATTGCCAGCGTGCTGGTGATCATGGTCCCGATGCCGGCGGCCTTGATGGACATCCTGCTGTCGGCGAACGTCACCGTGGCCGTCATCATTTTGTTGACGACGATCTACGTGCGCACGCCGCTGGAATTCAGCATCTTCCCGTCGCTGCTGTTGGCCACGACGCTCGCCCGGTTGGTGCTGAACGTCGCCACGACGCGGCTGATCCTCACCCATGCGGGCACCGAAGGATTGCTGGCCGGCGGACACGTGGTGAAGGCTTTCGGCGAGTTCGTCGCGGGCAACGAGTTGGTAGTGGGGATCATCATCTTCGTGATCGTGATCGTGATCCAGTTTCTCGTGATCACCAAGGGGGCGACGCGCATCAGCGAAGTCGCGGCCCGTTTCGCTTTGGACGGCATGCCCGGCCGGCAAATGGCGATCGATGCCGACCTGAATGCCGGGGTGATCGACGAGAACGAGGCCCAGCGCCGCCGCCAGGAGATCACCCGCCAGGCCGACTTTTTCGGAGCGATGGATGGTGCCAGCAAGTTCGTCCGCGGCGACGCCATCGCTGGCATCTTGATTACGCTGATCAACATCATCGGTGGGCTGGTGATCGGGGTGGTCGAGTCCGGAATGTCGCTTTCGGAAGCCGGCTCGATCTTCACGAAGCTCACGATCGGCGACGGCCTGGTGAGCCAAGTCCCGGCGTTCTTGATCTCGCTGGCCGCGGGCTTGATCGTCACGCGCAGCAGTTACGAAGTGAATCTGCCGGTCGAGTTCATCCGGCAACTGTTCTCCCGGCCGCAAGCGCTGGCGGTGACCGGCGGGTTTCTGTCGGTATTGGTCTTCACAAATCTGCCGACGATCCCATTGGTGCTGATCGGCGGAAGCTGCATCGGCATGGCCGTGATGCTCTCGCGGCAAAAGCAGCGCGACACGGTTGCCGAGGAGAATAAAGTCAAAGCCGCCGCGAAAAAACCGGCCGAGGAGCGGATCGAAGACTATCTCACGACCGACCCGATGGAGATCGAACTCGGCGTCGGGCTGATTCGCCTGGCGGACCCCAAGCGCGGCGGCGATCTGCTCGAGCGCATCCAGCGCGTGCGGCAGAATATCGCCGCCGAGATGGGCATCATCATGCCCAAGGTTCGCATTCGCGACAACATGCGACTCGAGCAAAATCAATATCGCCTGAAGATCGCCGACGTCGCGGTCGGCGGCGCGAACGTCGAGCCGACCGGCCTGCTCGCCATGGATTCCGGAACGACGACCGGCAAGGTCCGCGGCATCGAGACCCGTGAGCCGGCTTTCAACACCCCGGCCATCTGGATCGATGCCGGTCAGCGGAGCCAGGCCGAAATCTACGGCTATACGGTGATCGAGCCGGCGAGCGTGCTGGCCACGCACCTGACGGAAACGGTCCGCAAACATGCCGACGAGCTGCTCACTCGCGATGCCGCCAAGCACCTGATCGATCAGCTCAAGCAAACGCAGCCGGCGGCGGTCGAAGAATTGATCCCCGGCCAGATGAAGCTGGCGGAGGTGCAGCGCGTGCTGCAAATGTTGCTCCGTGAGCAGGTGCCGATCCGACAGTTGGCGCCGATCCTCGAAACTCTCGGCGACTATGCCTCGCGCACGAAGGATCCGATCTTGCTCACAGAATATGTCCGGCATCGCTTGGCCCGCACGATCTGCACCCGCTATCGCGATAAGCAGGGCCGATTGCACGTGGTGACGCTCGACCCCGCGCTCGAAGATCGGATTCGCGCCGGCATCGACCACGGCGAGCGCGGTATGTTCATCCGCATGTCGCCGCAGGCCGTCGAGACGACCTGCCGGCTGATCGCAACCGAAATCGAGAAGTTGGCGAGGGCCAATCATCCGCCGATCGTGCTAGTAAGCCCGCAGATTCGCGCCGGCCTGAAGCAGATGACCACGCCCCATCTCCCGCGGCTCGTCGTGCTGAGCTTCAACGAAATCACCCGCGACACGCAAATCGAATCGGCGGCGCTGGTGACAGACGTGGGGGCGAGGGCCTAGGGGCGAGGGAGTTGGCCATGGTTCGCGTGCCGGAGGGTTTGGAATAACGATCGTTGCCGTTTGATTTCGGCACGCAAAGCGTGCCTTACCAGGTAAAGGAGCAGGAACAGCGAACGGCGTCGATGGAGCCGAGCGGCCGGGACCGAAATCCACGTCCCTTTCCCCTCACCCCTCGTCCCTCGCCCCTCTCACCACATGGATGTAAAAACCTATCGCGCCCGGACGATGCAGGAAGCGCTCAATCTGGTGCGCCGCGAACTCGGACCGAATGCGGCCGTTTTGCAGACGCGCGACGTGCGGACCGGCGGATTGTTTCGCCTGTTGCCCGGCATGAGGCGCGTCGAAGTGACCGCGTCGGCCGATGTCACCGTTCCCAGCCGAATGCCGTCGCGCACTCGGGAAGCTGACTTCAACGATGCGGCCGGGCTGGACCTTTCCTCGGCGCCGCGGCCAGATTCGCAGGAATATCGCCGCAAGTTCCGCGACGAACTGCAAGGGCAGTTGACCGATCTGCACTCGATGGTCGAGGACCTTTGCCGCCGATCGCAAAGTTCGCCGCCGCGCGATCTGCCGCGATCGCTGTTCCACTTGTTCACCGATCTCATCGAGGCGGACGTCAGTGAGGAGCTGGCCCGCGAGCTGATCGAACGCATTCGCGGCGAATCGCCGGGGGACGATCTGGCCGACGAGGTGCTCGCCAAGGCCCGCATCGCTCGGATGGTCGAAGACGAGATTCAGGTCACGGGACCCATTCGCGCCGAGCCGGGGCGGCGGCGGCTCGTCGCGCTCGTCGGTCCGACCGGGGTCGGCAAGACCACCACGATCGCCAAGCTGGCCGCCAATTTCCGCCTGAAAGAAAAGCGGAAAGTCGGGTTGATTACGGTCGACACGTATCGCATCGCGGCCGTCGAGCAGCTTCGCACCTATGCCGACATCATCGATCTGCCGATGGCCGTCGTCTCGACGCCGCGCGAGATGCGCGACGCAGTGGCCCGGATGAGGGATCTGGAATTGATCCTGATGGACACGGCCGGCCGCAGCCCGCGCGACGAAGTGAAGATTCAAGAATTGAAGTCGATGCTCTCCGAAGCCGCGGCCGACGAGGTGCATCTCGTGCTCAGCAGCACGGCTGGGGCCGCGAGCCTCGTGCGCACCGCAGGGCAATTCGCCGCGGTTGGCGCCACGACGCTGGTGCTCACGAAGCTCGACGAAGTGAACGGGCTCGGGAATCTCTTGCCGCTGTTGCGGTCCTGCAAATTGCCGCTGAGCTACGTGACCGACGGACAGAATGTCCCCGATGACATCGAACCGGCCGACCGACGGAAATTGGCACGCATGGTTTTGGGAATGGAGGTCTGACGCCGTAATGCACGATCAAGCCGACGAACTGCGAATCCTGGCCCGACAGTGGGCCACCGATGCTAAACCCGCCGCGCAAGGTCCGAGAAAGATCGTGGTCTCGGCCGGCAAAGGGGGCGTGGGAACCACGACCGTTGCCGTGAACCTGGCCGCGTCGCTCGGGCGGCAAGGCTGCCGCACGATCCTAATCGACGCCGATTTCAGCGGCGCCGATGCGGCGATGCTGTGCGGCATCGAATCGCGCGACACGATCGCCGACGTGCTCTCCGGCCGGCGCTCGGTTCACGAGGTGCTGCAGCCCGGACCGGCCGGCATTCAAGTCGTCCCCGGGATTTGGTCGCCGGGCTCGATTCCCGATTGCTCGCCTGCCGCGCAGCAACGCTTGCTGCGAGAAATCGATCAACTCGCGCGCCATGCCGAAGTAGTCGTGCTCGACGCGGGGAGCGGATTGAACCACATCGTTCAGAAGTTCTGGCGAGCGGCTGATGAAGTGCTGGTGGTGACGACCGCCGAGGCCGTTTCGATCATGGACGCTTACGCGGCGATGAAGCTGTTCCTCGCCGGGCATTCGGCGATCAACGTGGCGACGGTCGTCAATCAATCGCCGCAGCCCGACGTGGCGGTAGGCGTGCATGCCCGGATTGCCCAGGCCTGCCAGCGGTTCTTGGGAATGCGAATTCATCGCGCCGGATCCGTGCCTTGGGATTCAGCAGTGGCGATCGCCAATCGCAGCGGCAAGCCGCTGGTTCTGGAAAACTCGGAATCGCCCGCCGCACGTGGAATCGATCAATTGGCGGAACGAATCCTGACGCCGAACGGAGCGACCGACGACGGCGATGCGGAAGATATTTTAGATGCAAGCATGACACGGATTGCAGACAACATTGCGGCGTGAGCGCGCCTTAGCCGACGCTGCCAGCGTCGGCAGGGCTTTTTACTTTTTCACACCACCAGGTTTGGGGCGACCACTTTAATCACTAGCCCGAAGCGCTAGCGAGGGAATTCTCTTGGAAAGCCAGAACCCTCGCTGGCGCGTCGGGCTAGTGTGCGGTTCCCAAATTAAAAAATGAAACGCCCTGCCAGCATCGGCAGGGCGAGCTACAAAACAATTTGGAGAATCAACAACCGTCATAAGGAACAATTCAATTGTGCGGATCGCGCGGCCGATAATAAGGAAGACCGTCGGCACGCGACGGGTCGTTAAAATACACCGATTACGGCAAGTTTGACGGCAGCCGCGAGATTCGCTCATGGGACGCGCCTATGCCGGAGTCATGGGATCGCTCGCGTTTTCAACGGTCATGCTGCGGTGCGTGCTGCGATCGAGCGCCGTCGAAGCGGCGGTCGGACAAGCGGTGATTGGCCTGTTCGTCTTCGCGGCGATTGGCGCCGCGATCGGACAACTAGCCGGCTGGATCGTTGACGACTCGGTTCGCGCTCAACTGGCGGCCGAGATGGCAGCCAGTGCGAATGCAAACAACAAGGCGGCGGCTGGGACGGTGAAAAAGTAGTTAGGAGCTGTTTCAAAACCGCCGGGGGCTGTCCCCATTTTGTGCAGTCGCGGAGAAAAATGGGGACCGTCCCCTTTTCTTGGCGGTTTTGAAACAGCTTCGAGTGATGCGTCACGCGAGATGGATCTCGCGGTCAAGATCGACGCGCGAACAATCACGGAGGATTGCATGGCGACGACGCTCGCACCTGAGG
>DASZFO010000066.1 GCA_035939775.1 Pirellulales bacterium
GAGCTTCTTGGCCCTCATGGCATCGGTCAAACGAACCCGGCGCAAGATCTCCGGCGCGAAGTTCGGTACGCCGACAAAGTTGAATTCCTCGCCTTCCGTCAGGGTGTCGCCGATGCGCAGCGTGCCGTGATTGGGTATGCCAACCACGTCGCCGGCGAAAGCCTCCTCGGCGAGGGCGCGATCCTGGGCAAAGAAAAATTGGGGAGCGTGCAGGCTGATGGTCTTGCCCGTTCGCACTTGCTTGACCTTCATGCCGCGGGTGAGCTTGCCGGAGCAAAGCCGCACGAAGGCGATACGGTCGCGATGGTTCGGATCCATGTTCGCCTGAATCTTGAAAACGAATGCGGACGTGCCGGGTTCAGTGGCCGCGACGACCCGCTTGTCGGCGGTCTGCGCCCGCGGCGCCGGCGCGATGGCGGCAAGCGCATTGAGCAGATCGCCGACGCCGAAATTTTTGAGCGCACTACCGAAGAAGACCGGAGTCAGGTGGCCTTCGGCAAAGGCGCGCGGATCGAACCGCTTGCAAGCATGGCGCACGAGATCGAATTCCGCGCCAAATGCCGCCGCGTCGAGACCGGGGTTCAGAGCGGTGATTTCGGCGATCGTCATGGCGCGCAGCGTGCCGGCCGATCCCGCATCGCCGTCCAGCAAGCGCACGCCACCGGACTCGACGTCGATTGTGCCGACAAAATCACGCCCGCGTCCGACCGGCCAAGTGATCGGCGCGGTATCGAGCGCGAGCGTTTTCTCGATCTCATCGACGAGGTCGAACGGGTCGCGGCTCTCGCGGTCCATCTTGTTGATGAATGTAATGATCGGAATGTCGCGCAGCCGGCAGACCTCGAACAGCTTGCGCGTCCGCGGCTCGATGCCCTTGGCGGCGTCGATCACCATCACGGCAGAATCGACCGCCGTGAGGGTCCGATAAGTATCTTCGGAGAAATCCTCGTGGCCGGGCGTATCAAGCAGGTTGAACACACGGCCGTCGTACTCGAAGGTCATCACCGAGGTAACGACGGAAATCCCGCGCTCACGCTCAATGCTCATCCAGTCTGAACGCGTGGAGCGCCGGTTGCGCTTGGCCTTGACCTGGCCGGCAAGCTGAATCGCACCCCCGAACAACAGCAGCTTCTCCGTCAATGTCGTCTTGCCCGCATCCGGGTGGGAGATGATCGCAAAGGTACGTCGTCGCTCGACCTCGGTCGCAAAGGACGACAGAGCTGGGGTGCCCTCGGGGGCGCGGATGGGCATGTTCATGGCGGGCTGGATGTGGCATCTCAAGCCACCCAGATCAAGCTTTGCGAGGAGGACTGCTCTCGAAACAAGCTTGCCTGCGATTTCCCGCTACCTACTCTAAGGACCACGAACACGTCTGCTTAGCTCTAGGAAAGAGCATTGCTTTAGGAAAGACCATGGCCAGCGACAACAAAATAACCAAAGCCGATCACGCTCCAAAGAGCGAGCCCGCCGCAAAGGACAAAAGCACTTCAGGTGAAGCCACAGCTAAAACCGAAGCTAAAACCGAAGCCAAAACCGAAGCCAAAGCCGAGAGCGGCGAGAAAGTTGCCGCTGCGCCTTCAGGCTACAGCCGAGGCGAAGGCCAGAAACCGGTCAGCGCCGCCTACAAGGAAAACTGGAACGCGATTTTCGCGAAGAAGAACGCCAAGAAGAAAAAGCGATAAGCCTCCTACGTCTTTTCTGAATCCGAGGACATCGTTCTGAAATAATGTTCGGCGTGTTGGTAGTAGCTCTCTGCCCCG
>DASZFO010000067.1 GCA_035939775.1 Pirellulales bacterium
CAGCCCTTTTCCGCAAATATCGCCAATTCCTCCGGCGTCGGGGGGCCGGTCAGAATCCACGTCCCCTCCTCCGTCAGGGCGATCGTATGCTCGAAATGAGCGCTGGGGCGGCCATCTTGCGTCGATTGGGTCCAGTGGTCCGGCATCGGCTTGGTCTTTTTCGTGCCCATGTTCACCATCGGCTCGACCGCAATCACCAAACCCGGCTCCAAGCGGAAATCGTTGTTTCGCCGCAATTGCGGGCTGACGAAATTCGGGACTTGCGGGTCTTCGTGCATTTGCCGGCCGATGCCATGGCCGACAAAATTCTCGACCACCGTAAACCCCGCGTCGCGGACGTACGTGGCCATCTCGCGGGCCACCTCGCTCCAGCGGCTTTTCTTTCCCATCAAATCGATCGCCAAATCGAGAACGCCGCTCGTGATATCGAGCAACCGCTGCACTTCGGGCGAGACTCGGCCGACCGGATGCGTGATGGCCGCGTCGGCGCACCAGCCCTCAAGCTTGCAGCCGGTGTCGACGCTGACGATATCCCCCTCCTTAAGCGTTCGCCGGCTCGGAATCCCGTGTACGACCTCCTCATTGACCGAAATACAGGTTACCGCCGGAAATGGAATCTTTCCCGCGACCCCTTTGAAAAGCGGCGCGGCATGGTGATCGCTGAAATACTTGTCGATCACCGCGTCGATCTCGGCCGTCGTCGCGCCCGGCCGGACCACCTCGGCCGCCAGCCGATGCGCATTCCAAACAAGAATGCCGGCGCGGCGCATCTGCAGCATTTCGCGGTGGGATCTTAAATGGAGCACGCCACGACCAGTTTAGTTCGACTCCGGCGCATCGAGCGCGGCCAGGATTCTCTGGAAGACTTCTTCGGGAGGTCCCTCGCCGTCGACCGAGCGGAGCAAGCCCTTCCGGCCATAATAGTCGATTAGCGGCTCGGTTTTGCGGCGGTAGGTTTCCAATCGTTCGCGAATCACCTCGGGGCGATCGTCGGCACGACCGCGGCCCGCCAACCGCCGCACGAGCGATGGATCGTCCACCTTCAACTCGAGCACGGCGTCCAGCGGCAAGTTCTCCCGAGCGAGCAGAGAGTCCAATGCCTCGGCCTGGGTCAGGGTCCGCGGAAAACCATCCAACAGGCAGCCTCGGGCGCAATCGGGCTGAGTCAGGCGGCGAGCGACCATCGCCAAAATGATCTCGTCGGGAACCAGGCCGCCGCGATCCATGAATTTGGCGGCTTGCAGCCCCTCGGGGGTCTGCCGTTGGACCGCGTCGCGAAGCATGTCTCCCGTCGAAAGGTGAGCAATCGACAGCTTCTCGATCAAGCGCTCGGACTGGGTCCCTTTTCCCGCCCCTGGCGGACCGATGAAGATTATCCGCATGGCGGTCAAGGCCTCTCGCTGAACTCGCCTCTTCGCCGGGCGCCAGCCGGCGCGAGGCGTTATTCCAATAAACCCCGATAATTGCGCATCACCAGGTGGCTGTCGATCTTCTGCACCAGATCGAATGCGACGCTGACCACGATCAGCAGCCCCGTGCCGCCGAAGAAGCTGGCCACGTTCGGATCGACTCCCATCACGTTGCTGATGATGGTGGGCGTGATCGCCACGATCGCGAGGAATCCCGCCCCGACGTAAGTGATCCGGACCATGATTCGCTCCAAGTGGTCGGCGGTTCGCCGGCCGGGACGGTAGCCTGGAATGAACGTGCCGAAGTTCTTCAGGTTGTCCGCCATGTCCTTGGGGTTGAACGTGATGGCCGTCCAGAAGTAGCAGAAGAAATAAATCAAGACGACGTACAACACGTTGTAGACCAGTGAGTTGTAACGTGTAAACACGTTGGCCAACGTGTCCCACCCCGCGTACTTGAAGATCATTTGCGGGAACAGCAACAAGCTGCTGGCGAAGATGATGGGCATCACACCCGCTTGATTCACCCGCAACGGCAAGTACTGGCGGCTGCCGCCATAGACCTTTCGGCCGCGCACGGCCTTGGCGCTTTGGGTCGGAATGCGGCGCTGCCCCTGCGTCATGAAGACAACCCCCGCCACGATCCCAATAAACAATAGGATCAATACCAGGACCACTTCGATCCCCTTCTTGCCGCTTCCCCCGCCCAGTTCCAAGGTCACCTGGTTAATCATGGTTTTGGCGGCCGGCGGCATGCGAGAGAGGATGCCCGCCATAATCAAAAGGCTAATCCCGTTGCCGATCCCGAATTCGTCGATCTGCTCCCCCAGCCACATCAAAAAAATGGTCCCGGCGGTCATGGTCGCGACGCTGACCAGAATCCAGCCAAATGAGATCGAGCCCGGATCGCTGGGATTCTCAAGAAAGCGCGCGGCGATCAAATGCTGGCCGATCAGAATCCCGCGGACATAGAGCCAGCTTTGGAACAGACAGATCACCACCGTGGCGTAGCGGGTGTATTCGTTGATTTTCTTCCGGCCGCTTTCGCCTTCCTTTTGCAACTTTTCGAGCGGCGCCCAAACGCTGCCCAAAAGTTGGAAGATGATCGAGGCCGAAATATAGGGCATGATGCCCAGTCCGAAAATCGTGACGTAGGTCAACTGGCTTGCGCTGAATGTGGCGACCGTGTTTAGAATACCGCCCAGGGCGCTCCCTTGAGCGAACGTATTCATCTTGGCTTGGTCGACGATCGGCAGCGGAATCCACCAGCCCACGCGGTAGATCGCCAGAAACACCAGCGTGATTAGAATCTTCTGGCGCAGCTCGGGGATCGTGAACACGACCCGGATTTTTTCGAACATGATTCGCTCCGTCGAGTTCAGGAGGCCGTCGGCAGGAGGCAGTCGGCAGTCAAGTTAATTCTTAGGGGCTCCTGTCAACTGTCGACTTCTTCTTCTTCACCACCGGCGCAGGCAGCGCCAGCACCACGGCTTCGGCGCCGGCCTGCTGAATCTTTTCCAATGCCGATTTGCTGAACTTGTGGGCCGAAATCTTGAGGGGCTTGGTGAGTTGTCCGTCGCCTAGGACTTTCAGGAAGTCGTAACGTTCCTTGACGACTCCTTTCGCTCGGAGCGTTTCAGGCGTGACCTCCTCCCCGGCCGCGAACACAGCGTCCAGCCGGCCCAAATTGACCGAGGCGATGGTCGCCCCCCAACGATTATGAAAGCCGCGCTTGGGGATCCGCCGGACCAGCGGCATGCGCGCGCCTTCGAAGACAGGATGGGCCGACCAGCCGGCCAATTGGCCCTGCCCCTTATGCCCGCGGCCTGACGTCTTGCCGCGCCCGGAGCCGGGGCCGCGGCCGATTCGCAGCCGCTTCTTGTGCTTATGAATTCCGCGATGGACATCGTGCAGGTTCATGTCAGCGAAACTCCCCGCAACCGCTCGACTTCGTGGCGAGTGCGCAATTGCTTGAGGGCGTCGAGTGTGGCCTTGACCAAATTAACCGGGTTGGTCGAGCCGTAGCACTTGGTGAGCAAATCGTGAATGCCGGCCGCTTCGCAGACGCTGCGGACGGCCGCCCCGGCAATCAGGCCCGTGCCCGGACTGGCAGGAATCAGCACGACGCTTCCCGCCCCAAAATGCCCCTTGACCGCGTGTGGAATCGTGCCCCCCTCGATCGGAATCTCGACTAAGCTGCGGCTGCCGTCTTTGACGGCCTTTTCCACGCTGGGCGGCACTTCATTGGCCTTTCCGTAGCCCCAGCCGACCTTGCCCCGGCCGTTGCCGACCACCACCATGGCCGCGAAGCTGAACCGCCGCCCTCCTTTCACGACCGCGGCGCAGCGCTTGATCTTGATTACCTTGTCGATGAGTTCTCCGCGGGTCGATTCGCCACGACCGGAATCACCGCGCCGCGAGTCACCGCGCCGGGAGCCACGCCGGGATTCGCCGCCAGATTCGCCGCCAGATTTGCCTTGACCGGATTCTTTCGCCACGGGAGCGATCTTTCACTAAAGGTGTAAGTGTTTCAAAAGCTGAGGCCCGATTTGCGGGCGGCTTCGGCCAGCGCGGCCACGCGGCCGTGAAACTGGAACGAGCGGCGGTCGAAGCAGACCTTAGTCACTCCGGCCGCGACCGCACGCTCGGCGACCGCCTTGCCGACCGCCTCGGCAGCGCCCTTATTGCCGCCATACTTCACCGACTCTCGCAATTGTTTGTCGCTGGTGCTGGCGGAAACCAAAGTGCGTCCGGCCGTATCGTCGATTACCTGGGCATAGATGTGCCGATGGGTGCGGAATACGCAGAGCCGGGGGCGCTCGGACGTTCCGCGAATGCGCTTGCTGACGCGGAAGCCCCGACGCAGCCTCTGATGGGCAATGGCCTTTTGATGGTTCATGGCACTAGTCGACCGCGGCGCGAACGCCGCGGCTAATAGGTCAAATCTCAGATCCAGATTTCGTACTTTGTACTTCGCCCTTCGTACATGCTTCGTGCTTACTTCGTAACCGTCTTGCCGGCCTTGCGGCGGACTTGCTCGCCGTCGTACCGGACTCCCTTGCCCTTGTACGGCTCCGGCTTCCGCGAGGATCGGACCTCGGCGGCAAACTGACCGACCGCCTGCTTGTCGATCCCCTTGACGACAATGTGCGTCTGATCGGGGCAAGTGACCTTGAGTCCGGCCGGAATCTTCAGGTGGACCTCATTAGCGAACCCGACCCGCAATTGAAGCACATCTTTCTGGACGGCCGCCAGATAACCGACCCCTACGACCTCCAATTTCTTTTCGTAACCTTGCGTGACTCCGACGATCATGTTGCGCAACAGGGCGCGGGTCAACCCGTGGTAGGCCTTGGCTTGGCGGCTGTCGTCCTCGCGAGTCACCAACATGCGTCGGCCCGCCTCGTCGAATTGCACCTTCGTTTCCGGGCGAAACTTCCCTTCGAGCTTGCCCAACGGCCCTTCGACCGCCACGCTCTCTCCCGAGACGCCGATTTTCACGCCGGCCGGTACGGGCACAGGTATTTTACCGATCCGAGACATCCGAGAATCCCCGCGCTAATTCGAATTCGTTCTACCACAACTCGCAAAGCACTTCGCCGCCGAGTTTGCGTTGTCGCGCCTCGCGATCGCTGATCACTCCGCGGCTGGTGCTGAGGATCGAAATCCCCAGGCCGTTGAGGATCGGCTTGAGCCGCGCCGCGCCGCGATATACGCGCGACCCCGGTTTGCTCACGCGCTTCAGGTGACGGATGACGCGC
>DASZFO010000068.1 GCA_035939775.1 Pirellulales bacterium
CGTTGCGTCTTTTGCCGGACGAATTCGCGCCGCCCCGGCCGGTTTGATCGCGTCGGGCGGTGCCGGCTGGGGCGCCGTGGGTGCATTGCCGGCCGGTTTGATTGCCGAAGACCCCGCCGCTGCGCGTCGGTTGCGGTCCGAACTCAACTGTTTATGCCGCGGATCGTCGATTGGAGCGAGCGAGAAATCGTCCGCTCGGGGCGGGCCAGACCCGGGCGGCTGCTCGAGCAACTGCTCGGCCTCGAGGGCCGTAATCCGCCCCTTTTCGACCAGCATCTTCGCCAGCGATTCCGGAGTTACGATCTTGAGCGATTTCCGAACAAACTGCCGTAAGCTGTCAATCGCCTCGGCCGGCAAGAGGGCTCGCTGCTGCAACGTGTCGATGAATTCTTCGGTGGTCATTGAGAATTAGCAGCGCTCTTCAATTCGCCGGACACGTACTCCTGCTCGACGACGCGAAACTCGTAACCATCGTCGGTCAGCGAAAGAGAGAATATCGTGTGACGCACTTCGGCTATATCGTGCTTGTCGGCAAATTGCTTTTCCAAGTCCGCGAGCCGCTTTTCTAACTGCGGCGGATAGAATTGGGCCACGATCCGGCCGGTCGTCGGAATTCGCGCTCGGGCGAGCAGGGCGTTGTCGAGATCGCGCAGCGCGCCGCTGCGCCAAGTCATGTAAAAGCGCTGCTCGTCGGAGGGCGATCCCTCGCGCCGCTGGAGTTTGTCCTTAGTAAAACCCGAGGCGTATTCGATCTTGGCGCTGCCGCCAATGACCCCTAATTCGATGCCGAGGCCGTCCAATTGCCGGGCGTAGCTCTCGGTCGTATTGCCGGCGGGAAATCGGATTTCCCAACGCTGGACGCGGCTATTGCCGACGGTGGGGCTCTCGAAGTTCGGCGTGATCGTCGCGGTCTTCAGCAAAGTCTCCAGGGTATTGTCCAACGAAACGCGTCCCGCGGATTCGTCGGCCGTGGGTTTGACCAATTCCTTTGCGGGAGGCGCGACAACGGGCGGATCGGGGTCGGCGGTCACCGAGCCGGTGCTCGCTGCCAGGGCCGAGCGACCTTTCATCTGCCAGAGCCAACCGATGAAGCCGGCGGCCAACAATACCGCGACTGAAGCGCCGATGATCCAGGGGAGAGCACTGAGATTGAATCTTGGCCCAGTCGTGGGAGTCGTCAGCGCCAGCGGACTTGACGTTGGCATCTCAACGTGCAGCGCGGGCGATGATTCGGATTTTGGCTTGGATTTGCTCACGTGGAACGATCGATTGAAACTCCCCGCGAACAGTCATGGGGCCGAACCTGGGCCGGGATTGACCGCGGCATACCACTTTTTCCACTCGGCGATAGTCGCCGCACGGGCTGTTTCGTCTGGCAGCTCGGCGACCGTCTTCAGCCCGATGCGGCGGCTCGTAAACCGTAGTCCCTGATCGGCCGCGTACACGATTTGCCATTCGCTATCGGAAAGGGCGGCGATCAAAGTCGGCGCACTTCCCATGTCGCGCAATTTGCCGAGCACACGAACTGCCGCCAGCCGCGATTCGGCCGGACCGAGAGTGGCCAGTTGCCGGAGCAAGGCAAGATGCTCGTCGCGGGCCGGCCCCTGCTCCTCGGCAAGCTGAGAAATGATATTCCGCGGATCGTCGGCCAAATCGTGGAAATCAGGATCGCCGGGATGCGAGAGGACCTCGAGCAGCGCGGGCAGCGCTCCGGCCACCGGCTGGCTCACGATCCGTCCGTCGCGCACGTGAACGTCGATCAGCTTGCGCGGCAAGCCCCGCCCGCCGGTCAGCGCGCCCGAATCGTACCCTTTCGTTTTCTCAATGCTCCTTTTCGTCGATCGCATTAGGAACAGGATGCCAAAGGCCGTATCGGGCACGGTCAGGTCGCCCTGGCTGCTCCAGCTCCCGTCGTCTTTCTGTTTCTTCTTCAGATACTGGAAGCCGTCGGTATACCAGGCCGGTTCACGCGGATGCTGTCCCATGGCCAGCTCTTGAAAGCTGCGAAATCGCTCCAGAGCATAAAGATAGTAGAAGGGGTGATTGGGAACGTCGATCTTGTAATGGCCTGCCACGCCCCACCACCCCAGGCCGCGTTCCTGCGTGGCTCGCAGGGCCCGGACCGTGATCTGCGTCGTCAGCGGTTTCTCATTTTTCGCGCCGGATTGAACCGCTCGCAGCGCCGGTGGCAGATTGACGTCCTCCTCGTCGAGCTTGGGCATGGTCGACAGACCCAGCAAATCGCCGCAAATGAATATCGATCCAAGCGCAGCGGCGGAAAGTCCCTGGCGGACTTCGCTTCCCTGCTTGACAAGCGTAATGCCGCTGGAGGCCTGCGCTCCTGGGTCCTTTCCTTGATACGCCCAGCCGCCGGTGGGATCTTGAGTTCGCATCAGCCAGCCGCAGACCCTCTCAATCGATTCGATCGGGACGGCAAAGCCATGCCGCCTCGCCTCCCAACAGGCCAGCACTCCATATTGGGTCATCGACGTGTCGGCCGTCTTGCTGAACTGCGGGTGATCCAGCGGATAACCCCAGCCGCCGTATGACCGCTGCATCTCTTGAAGCGATTTCAAAAAGTAGCTGATTTCCGCCTGGTATTTGCTGGCGTTCAACTCGCAAAGAAAAACGACCGCCAGCGACGCGCTGTAAACGTAGTCGTTGCCGACCTGCTTGCCGTCCGGGTTGCTTGCCTTCGCGGCCTTGCAGGCGTCGACGGCAGCTTTCACCTGCGGATGCGATTCATTCTCGCCGCGCTTGATGAAGCAGAATCCGACCAGGCATTTTGCCCCGAGACGATTGTCGTTCGCGGTTTCCAGGAACTTGAACGCGTTTTCCAACAGTCCTTTGACCTCGAGTGCGTCCGGAGTGACCGCCCGAGCGGTTTGTGGCCAGCCGAGAAATGGCGCCAGTGAAAGTGCAATGACCGGTCCCGTCGGCCACCGCCGGCGAAGTTGACTTCCGCTCACGACTAGCTCCCCTATCAAACCGATCCAAAGCGCGGCGGTTCAACCGGAACCACCCACACTATCTCCATATTATAGCCAAAGACCGAGGAAAAAGCCGCCGATCGATTCCGGCGCTAAGTCGTCTGGAACTCTAACACGTTCACCCGCTCATTTGCCGTCTCCCTTTTTCTCCGAAAAATCAACCTTGGGCGCTTCACGGGCCGCTTTGTCAACTTGGAAGTATTCCGCCTCCTTCACACCGGCCATTCGGGCGTAAACAGAGCCGGGGAACTGCCGAACCATGGTATTCAAGTCGCGGACGGCGTCGTTATAGCGCTGCCGCTCGACCGTGAGCCGGTTCTCGGTCCCCTCGAGCTGGTCCTGCAGCTTCAGAAACGCCTCGTTCGATTTCAACTGAGGATAACTTTCCTGCAACAGCAGCAGCCGCGAGAGCGCGCTTTCCACTTGCGTGGCCGCGCGGGCCTTATCGGGCACGTTGTCCGCTTGAAAGTAGGCCTTTCGAGCCTCGGCGATTCCCAGGAAGACGGTCTTCTCTTGACCCGCGGTGCCTTTGACGGTCTCGACCAGATTGGGGATCAAGTCGTATCGCCGCTGAAGCTGGTTCTCGACCTGCGACCAGCGGTTCTTGACTTCCTCGTCCATGCCGATCGCGCGATTGTACCCCGTATACAGACATCCGCCGCCGAGCAGCACCAGCACCAGAACGACGAGTCCGAAAATCAAGAATGGCTTCATGTGAGTCACCTTATAAGATTGGGGATGACAGGTGGTGATAATGTGGCAGCGCGGGCCGCGTCGGTCCAGACCGTGTCATTAGACGAAGTCACCAACTGGCACCTCCGCCGCCGCCCCCCGACGAACCGCCGCCGCCAAAAGAGCCCCCTCCAAATCCGCCGCTCGACCCGCCAAATCCGCCTCCAAAACCACCGAACCCTCCGGAATTGCCAGACCAGATGAGGGGACCCCACAGGTTCCAGCCGAGCCGATTATGCAGCACCGAGAAGACAATGATTATCATTATGACGGCCAGCAGCACCGCGATCGCGGAGCCGCTTTGGTCCCGAGGTGCGACGTGCCGCACGTTCGGCGCTCCGGCGATCTTGACTCCGGCGTCGTCGGCAATCTGGTTGACCACGGCGACGCTCAGATGGTAGAGGCCGTCGGAGTATTTGTCCTGTCGGAAATACTCCTCGGCAACCTCGCGCGAGAGCGAACCGATCCACGAATCGGGCATCGCTCCTTCCAATCCATAGCCCGTGTGAATCCGAACCTTGCGATCGGCCACCGAAAGGACGATCAACGCGCCGTTGTTCTTGTCCCTGCGGCCCAGTTTCCAGAGCGTGTAATGCCGCTGGGCAAAGGAAAAGATGTCCTCCCCTTCCAGGCTCGGCAGGGTGAGGACCTTGACCTGGGCGGTCGTCGCTCGGTCCAGTTCGCCAAGCAGGCTTTCGAGCGATTGCCGCGCGTCGTCTTGGAGCACATGGGCCGTGTCGACCACATACGTGCCGGGATCCTGGATCGTCAGCGGACCTGCCGCATGAACCACCGGCGCAGCGGCGAGCAGCAGCGCAACGCTCGCCGACACGATCCACGGCCAGCGGCGCGCTCGTATGTTACCAGCCATCGACCGCGGTCCCCAGGGCTGTGACGTCCGCATGCAGTTGATGAAATGCCTCCCAACTGGGCGAACTGGAAGTCGCCAGTGCGCGGCGAATCCCAGGAAGGAGCAGCTCGACTGTCCGCTCAATCTCGGAGACGACGCGATCCGCCGGCAGGCGCGCCTTTTGCCCTTTCAGCCAGAGCATTCCTCGCAAAATCCGCAACAATCCGCGGAGCCAGTCTCGCTGGAGCAGCGCCAGGTGATCTTCGATTCCCGATGCGGCCAGCAGCCCCTGTCGCAGACCAATCGACACGACATCCAGCTCTCGTTCGCATTGCAGGCGAACGTCGCGATCGTCGAATTCCAGATCGTGAGAATAGTCGGGTCCGAAGACGATTGAATAAGCCTGCTGAATTTCGATCAACTCCAGCGGAAATGTGTCGCGAATGGAATTTAGAAAAGCCGGCGTCATGACGAGAGGCGGGGCCAATCCGAAGCGCCCGTATTGCCGACCAACCGCGCCCAGACGGCGGAGCAGGTCCAGGTCGATCCCCTGCAACATGAGAACGCTTTGGATCGAGGGTGGTTTGCGCTCGAGAGTCCCCTCGACGATCGCCCCGTACAGCGTCCAGCCCAACCCATTTTCCGCAGCCAACCCTTGAAGCTGCGCGCCAAACTTTCGTATCGGTTCGCGATGCGGTTCGGCGATACGGGTCAGGTCTGGCACGTGAGGGATCGTCCGCGTATCGTAACGCGCCGCCGCCAGCGATACCGAGCTAGACGACGGTGAAGGCGCCGCTCGCCGATTAGTCTCCGCGCAGCTTCAATCCCCGTCCGGTCAATTTCTCGCGGACTTCGTTCAAGCTGGTCACGCCGAAGTTCTTGCACTCAAGCAAATCGTCGCCGGTCCGGCGGACTAACTCGCTGATCGTATTGATGCCCAGCCGGATCATGCACTTGCGGGCGCGAACCGACAGGTTCAAATCGGCGATCGGCCTCTCCAAGAGGGCCTGCTCGTCAGGGGTCATCGACTCCGGCTCGAAAATCGGCTCCGGCTCGCGCTGCTCGGAGGCGAGCTGTCCAAGCGCAAGCCCCTTCGAGGCCATCATTTCGCGAATCTCGACCAGCGACGTCTCCCCGAAATTCTTGCTGGCGAGCAATTCCGCTTCGCTGCACCGCGCCAAATCTCCGAGCGTCATGATCCCCATCTTTTGCAAGCAATTCCGGCTCCGCACGGACAATTCGAAATCCGTCACCGGGATGCCCAACACCTGGCTCAGCCGATCGCGGCGGCGCTGAGCGTCTTCGTCGTAGAACATGTTGCGAGAGGCCAGCACATCCTTGATGAACAATCGCGCCCGATAGTGGTTTGGGAACGAATCGAGGATGCGCTGATAACACTGCTGAGCGCGTTCGTATTGCTGGCGGTCTTCATAGAGGATTCCAAGATTCAACAACGCTCCGAGATGGGCGGGAAAGCGCGCCACCGAGCGCTCATACAAATCCAGCGCGGAGTCGTCGTTGCCATACCGATCATTTTCGATCGCCAAGCCGAAAAGCGCTCCGGCATGGCGGCCATCGGCCTCGACGGCCCGTTCGTAGAGCTTGACGACCTCGCTCGGGTTGCCGTGCAGAGCGGCGACCGTGGCTCCCCGCTGATAGAGATACTCGGCCGTTTGCTCGACCGCGCCGGAAAGCCGGTCGAGCAATTCGAGGGCGGCTTGCGACTTGCCCGCGGTGCGCAGCACGTCGACCCGAGCCAGAGCGCACTGGTCGGCGTTGTAACCGGCCTTCGAGGCGGCGTTGAAACTCTCGATCGCGGCGTCGTAGTGCTCGAGCGCGGCTTGGGCCTTGCCGAGATAGAAGTGCGCAAGCGCTCCGCCATCGCCGGTTTTCAGAGTATCGATGGCGTGATGGTAGCGGCCCAGCAAATATTGGCAGACTCCCAGCCGCACCGCCGCGGCGGGGCTGCGCTCCTCGCTCGTCTCCAACTCGTTGACCGCCTCACGCAAGGCGCGATGATTGCCCACATCCTCGGCCAGGGCATCAACAATTTGTTGAATCTCCGGCGGACCGAACGTTCCATTGGTCAGGACAATCTGCTTGACGTTTAACGCGATTGCTTGAGGCATCGACAATTTCTCCGATTTTCGCACTCAGCGCCAGAGCCAGCGGTGGGAGTCGAACCCACAACCCCCGCATTACGAATGCGGTGCTCTGCCAATTGAAGCTACGCTGGCAAATGAAGCTGCGCCGGCGACGACCCGTTCCACGCTAGCCAAACCTCAAAACTTAAATTAGCTTACGGCTTACGTCAATAGCTACGCACGCCAGCGTGCAAGGCCGTCGGGGCCGTTCAGCGGCATTGCGCAACCGTCAGTATGAAATCGCAACTCGACATTTCCCGCTTGCTGGCCGGCAGTTTCGTTGGCCGGGTCGAGCATTATGCCGTCCTGCCATCGACCCAGGACCGGGCCCGCGAGGCGGCCTCCAATCCGTTCGAGACTCTGCCACTTTTGGTCATCGCCGATGAGCAGTCGGCCGGCCGGGGGCGGGGAGACAATGCCTGGTGGACGGGCGCGGGAAATCTGGCTCTCAGCCTGCTGTTCGATCCTGCCCAGTTTGGCTGCCCGCGGCGAGCGGTGCCGAGCCTGTCGCTGGCGGTGAGCGTGGCGATTGTCGACGCCGTCGCCCCGCGCATCGCCGGGCATCGAATCGGGCTGCATTGGCCAAACGACGTTGTCGCCGACGGCCGCAAGCTGGCCGGCGTGCTCGTGGAAATCCTCCCGGATGGCCGGCATATCCTGGGCGTTGGGCTCAACACGAATAGCCACGCCGCCGACGCTCCCGCCGAACTGCAATCACGCCTGACGACATTGCTCGACCTTACAAGTAAAAGACAAGATCACACGGAAGTGATTCTCGATATTTTGAATCATCTGGATGTTTGCCTTCGCCTGCTCGGCGCCGACGGCGATTCACTTGGCGTTCGATACAACGACCTATGTTTGCAGCACGGCGAGGCTCTAACGCTTTATCTCGGCGCCAATGCCATCACCGGCCCCTGCCTCGGAATCGCCAGCGACGGCGGCCTGCTGCTTGACGCGCCCGACGGTCCGCGGGCCTTTTACTCAGGGACGCTGCAGCCACCGAAGACGATGGACAGTAAGCTGGAGGCGCGAGACGGGAGGCAGTAAGCGGTGGACGCCGCGCAGGAGCGGCATCTGCGACGTTTTTGTATATGACAAAGGCCCGTGTTTTCTACTTCGAGGAGAGCGATTTATGCCGCGGTTGATTGAGCGTCCGACTCGCGTGGAGGCGGCAGGCAACAAGCCGAAACTGATCGACGAATTTGTCGGGCGGCTGAACACGCGGCAGGCAGACATTAGCATCGCGCAGATGCGAAGTCCCGGCGGTTGGATCGAACCGGGGCAAGCGCTGGACTTCGACGAGTACACCATCGTGCTCAAAGGCTTGCTGCAAGTCGCCCATCGCGGCGGCCTGATCCAAGTGCATGCCGGCCAAGCCGTCATCGTCCATGGCGGCGAATGGGTGCAATACAGCACGCCAGACCCGGAAGGAGCTGAATACATCGCGATCTGCCTGCCGGCGTTCTCGCCGGATATCGTGCATCGGGATGTGTGATGGCGGCTAAGGAGGGGCCATCGGCGAAAGAAACCGTAGCGGCCACTGAAACCTGGAGTGATGACACTCGAGTTGCATTATACTTAAGCCACCGATGAAAATTGGACGTAACGCGGTTTCTTTCGGCCATGTCCTCCGGATCCGTGTTTATCCGTGAAAGCCCATGGCCACTCGTTTTTGCCCCGGCGAATACTGAACTATGGCGAAGCTCGTCATGATTCGACTCAAAAGTCCTCATATTGTCGCATCCGCGATTACCCACTGCCTGCTGGCGATGGCATGTGGCAGTCTACTGGTCAGCGAAGGATTGAGAGCGTTCGCCGCCGAGGGCGCGGCGGGTTCGATCGGCTTGTTTGAGGACCACGCGGACATCGGCACGGTGCTGCATCCCGGCAAGCTGGAATTTGATGCCACCAAGCAAACGTACACGATCACTGGCAGCGGCGAGAACATGTGGTTCAAGGCCGATGCCTTTCAGTTCGCGTGGAAGAAAGTCTCCGGGGACGTGGCGCTAGAGGCCGATGCTTCCTTCGCCGGCTCTGGCAAGAATCCGCACCGTAAGGCCTGCCTGCTGATCCGCCAAAGTCTCGATGCGGATTCGGCCTACGCGGACGTGGCGCTCCATGGTAGCGGGCTGACATCGCTGCAATACCGCGAAGAAAAAGGGGCAACGACTCACGAAATCCAGTCCAATGTCTCCGCGCCCCAGCGGCTGCGTATCGAAAAGCGCGGCGAATATGTAACTATGTTCCTCGCCGCCCACGGCGAACCGTTGCAGTTGGCCGGCGGGTCCGGCCGACTTGCCCTCAAAGACCCCTTCTACCTCGGCCTCGGAGTTTGCTCTCACGAAAAAGACGTTTCGGAAATGGCCGTCTTCTCGAACGTTCAGTTGCTCACCGACCTTCCTGCCGCCAATCCACGGCCGATTTTCTACAGTTCATTGGAGACGATCACGATCGCCTCGACGGACCGCCGCGTGACGCACGTCGCGAAGGGGCGCATCGAGGCTCCCAATTGGACGCCCGATGGCACGTCCCTATTGTTCAACGGGGCGGGCCACGTCTATCGCATGCCCGTCGCCGGGGGAACGCCGGAAGTGATCGATACCGGCTCGGCCATCCGTTGCAACAACGAACATGGTATCTCTCCCGACGGCAAGTGGCTGGCGATCAGCGATCAATCCGCGGCGCCGCATCAATCGCTGATTTACGTCGTGCCGATCGGCGGCGGGGCGCCGCGGCGGATCACCGAGCGGTTTCCCTCTTATTGGCATGGCTGGTCGCCCGACGGGAAGACCCTGGCCTACTGCGGCCAGCGCGAGGGCAAATTCGGGATCTTCACCATCCCTGCCGACGGCGGCAATGAGAAGTGCCTGACCACGACCGCCGGTCTGGACGACGGCCCGGAGTATTCACCCGACGGACAATACATCTACTTCAATTCCGATCGCACGGGCACGATGCAGATTTGGCGCATGCGGCCTGACGGAACTACCCCGGAGCAAGTGACGGCCGACGATTGGAACAACTGGTTCCCGCACATCTCGCCGGACGGTCGGTCGATGGTCTTCCTTTCGTACGAAAAGAACGTCGCGGGCCACCCCGAGAACAAGGACGTCGCGCTCCGCATCATGTCGCTCGAAGACGGCCGGGCACCATCGCCAGATGGTCGGGAGCAAAAGGGGACTGTCCCCCTCTCCGCGGGCCGTCTGAAGATCAACATTCTCGCCAAACTCTTTGGCGGGCAAGGCACAATCAACGTCCCGTCCTGGTCGCCAGACAGCCGTCGGCTCGCGTTCGTGAGTTATCAGTTGGTGCCGTAACTCCGCGTTGCGAGTCACTTGCCTTTCTTCAGCAGCGCCGAGGTCAGAATCTCGAAGGTCTCGCGTGTGACGGACTTCAGCGTCATATCCATAACCATCACGACCTTGCCGTCGGGAGTGGAGATCTTCTTTCTCGCGGTGCCTACGTCGGGATCGGCCATGAAGTTTTCGTCGTCAATCTGCGCACCGTTCGTCGCCTTATACGTCCCCTTGAAATACGTCCAATGCCAGGCCGGGCCGAAGAGCGTGCCCGATCCTTCGATGGATTTCTTCGGGTCTTCGACTGTGAACGTATTTCCCTTTACCGGCAGGTTCATCGGATAGTCGTCCACGGTTCCGTCAGGCTTCACGACCACGGCGCGCTCCACGATTAGACTGCGGCCCGGGTCGTAGGTCTTATGAACCAGCATGGCCTGCGAGCCAAGCGACTGGCCGGATTCGCTGCTCAACTTGACTTCGCCCACGAAATACCAATCCTCAACCTCGGCCGCGATGCAGGTTTGGACCAACAGGGCCGATAGCATGACGACAAATGACGCTTTCATCGAGTCACCTCGGTTTCTTGGAGAGTTCGGATTGCCGACACGGCGCGGTATCCGGTGTTGCCTGGGTGCGCCTTCCGAAACGCCCCGTGCGGTTCGATGCACCCAACGACTTCTAAAGGATTTTTGCTTCGATGTGACACGTATTCGATCCGGATTCATTCGCGTTTCATCCATCTTTCACGCCCCGGCTGAGAAACGGCCGCCACCTCGTTGACCGACTCAGTCCTTCCGAGTAGTCTCGAAAGGTGCGCATTCGCTCCCCTCTCCCTCTCGCTAGACGGAGAGCGGCAAGTGCCATGTGTTGCGGCGGCGGGCTCTTCGTTCCTGATGCCCGATTTTTCTCAACATTCCGAGGAGCCAGAACGGTGCCTTGCCAATCGCTAATTCGCGCCGCCTTGTTTGCCTCTTTTGCCGCGGCGGCCATCGCCGCGCAACCGGCTCCTCCATCGCTTCCGGCCGGCAAACCGCTGACGATTCCCGTGGCCCCCAAGGGGCAGCGGTTCGCGGCTAGCGATCGGGCGGCGATCAAGAATCGAAAGTTCAGAATCCTCGAGCCGGGTGCGGCGCCGCCGAGTGCCGCGGCGCCTGGCGCCGCCGCTGCAGTGCAACCGAAGTTCGCGGCCTTGAACCTGGAATTCGCCGACGCCGATTCTTGCCGCGCTCTACAGGTGGACGGCGTATATGTAATTTCTCGCTACGACCGATTCGCTGATGTCATCGTCTCGCTAGAAGACGAGAAGACCGTGGACAATCTCTTCGCTGCGCCAGGGGTCGTGTGGGGCGAACCGGCGGGCGGCGCCGTGACGCCGCCGCCGCCGCCGTTGACGCCTGCAACGGAAATGGCGCGAGGTGTCCCTGAAGAAATCATTCGCGGCGGCATCAACGGCCTGACCGGCAAGGGAGTGATCGTGGCCGTCATCGACACGGGCGTCGATTTCCACCATCCCGACTTCATCTCCTACGATTCCGCTGGACGCCCGACCTCTCGCCTGCTGTATTTCTGGGACACCCTGCGCGTTCGTCGCCCCGGCGACGGGCTAGGCTCAGCGGCGCCGGTGACGTTTCCCGATGGCACTTCCATCGGCACGATATATAACCGCGACGAGATGACGGCCGACCTGCGGAACAATCAGCCGCAGATCAACGATTGCGACACGAACGGCCACGGGACGGCATGCGCGAGCATTGCCGCGGGGAACGGGCGAGCGGCGGGGGGGCGATACACCGGCGTGGCGCCCGATGCGGATATCGTCGCCGTGCGAGTCGGCGATGCTGCTGGGACAATGGTCGCGGGCTACTTGCTAGGCCCGATTTGCGACTGGTTGGAGAAGGTCGCGGGTCAATCTCCACTGGTAATCTCGTGCAGTTTCGGCGGCATTTATGGCGGCCACGACGGTTTTGCGATCAAGGAACGCCAACTCGACGCCCGGTTTCCGCTTGCTCGCCAAGGCCGCGCGATTTGCGTTGCCGCCGGTAACGAGCGGGCGAATCGCTACCATGCCGCGTTGACCATTGGAGGAGCCGATTCTCCCGCCCAACTCGATTGGACTTCTCCGGCCGCAAGCGGGATGAAGATCTACGTCCAGACCAATAGCACCGACGATCTGCAGGTGACTCCCGGCGACGGCGTGAAGCTCTCGGACTCGGGAATGTTCGTGCATCCTCTGACCCATCAGGTGGTGATCGAATTGGATGTTCCGGCCGGTAAGGGAAGCTTGTCGGTTGCTTCCAAGTCCGGACAGAAGTATCGCGCCGATGCGTATCTCGAGAACCCCGACGACCGATTCGCCGAAGTCCCCGCGAACCCCGAAAAGCAGCTCGGCACGCCGGGCAGCAGTACGAATGTGATCACGGTAGGCAGTTACAATTGGAACGACAAGTTCGAGCACGCGGGAAAAGTCTACACGTTGCCGGACTCGGAGGACAACACAAAGAGCGCGATGACAATCGGCGCCTTGTCGGGCTACTCATCCCCCGGATTCCTGCGGATCGGCGATGCCGTGAAGCCCGAGATCGGCGCGCCGGGACAGTACTTCGCAGCGGCGGCGCCGCTCGTACTAAAGAGCGTGGACTGGGCCCGCGACACCTCGGGCCATTATCAATTGTTCAACGGCACGAGCGCGGCCGCTCCGTACACCGCCGGCATCGTCGCTCTGATGATGCAAAGGAATCCCAAGATCACTCCTGGGGAAATCAAGAACGCGTTCAAGACGAACGCGACAACGGACGACTTCACCGGTCCCGTCCCCAATATCGACTGGGGCTACGGCAAACTCGACGCCGACGCGGTCCGCCGCATCTTGGTCGGGAAATATGCAGTTTGGGTTTACCAAAATGTGAACGGACAATGGGTCAAGCAGAACAATCGCACGCTCGCCACCGACGACCCCGATCAGGCCGCGAACTATGCCGCGGCAGTCAATAAGGTCAACGGTTGGAAAGCTACCTCGAACGCCCCGTCAAAGTAATCATCTAGAGTGTCCCTTTGAGTGCGGCCGGCGTCCCGGCCACGTCCGTTGTGGCAACGATTTCCTTCCGCGCATTTAAGGAGTCAGAACCGTGCTACGCCGAGCCCTGATTCGAACTTTCTTGTTTTTCGGCCTGATCGGCGCGATGGTCGGGCAATCGGGCTGTTCCTCGAAGCTGCCCGGCAGACCCGCTGAGCCAAGCGTGGCTGCAACGGCGGAGCGATTTGCGCCGGATGATTGGGCGTCGCTGAAGGCGGAAAAGTCCGGCGCCCTCACCACGGGAGCCGCGGCGCCGGTCGCGCCCGCGGCGGGACAGCCAGCGTATGCCCCCTACAATTTGGAATTCGACTCCGCCGCCTCTTGCAAAGCGCTTCAAGTGGACGGCGTGCACGTGCTCACCCGCTTCGACCGGTTTGCCGATATTCTCATCTCGCCCACGGATGACAATGCCTTTAAGAAACTCAGCTCAGCGCATGGCATGCGGTGGTTTGAAATTGCGTCTGGAACCGTGGCGCCGCCGCCGCCACCGCTCGCGCCGGCCGCCGAGACAACACGCGCCGTTCCCGAAGAAATCATTCGCGGCGGCCTCAACGGCCTGACGGGAAAGGGAGTGATCGTCGCCGTGCTCGATTCGGGCGTCGATTTCCATCACCCCGACTTCATCTCCTACGACTCCGCGGGCCGGCCGACTTCTCGCCTACTGTACTTCTGGGACACGCTGCGCAACCGTCGCTCCGACGACAAGCTGGGTTCAGCGGCACCGGTGACCTACCCCAACGGCGCCTCGATCGGCACGATCTACAGCCGCGGCGAATTGACCGCCGACTTACGGAGCAGTCAGCCGCAAATCACCGATTGCGACACGAACGGCCACGGAACGGCGTGCGCGGGCATTGCCGCGGGAAATGGCCGGGCGTCGAACGGGCAGTTTGCCGGGGTGGCGCCCGACGCGGACATCATCGCCGTGCGCATCGGCGGTGCGGATGGAACGATGGCGTCGCCCTATTTGATCGGAGCAATTTGTGACTGGTTGGAAAAGGTCGCGGCCCAATCACCGCTAGTGATTTCTTGCAGCTTTGGCGGAAGCTTTGGGGGCCACGACGGCTTCATGGTCGAGGAGCGCCAGCTCGACGCTCGTTTTCCGTTGGACCGGCCAGGCCGAGCGATTTGTTTTTCGGCCGGAAACGATCGTACGAAACACTACCATACCGGACTGACCATCGCTGGGTCCGCCTCGCCTGGGAAGCTCGATTGGACCGTTCCCGACGCATGCCGCATCAGGATTTACGTGCAGACTAATAACAAGAACGATCTGCAAATGACTCCCGGTGCAGGCACGACGCTAACGGCGTCGGGAACGTCGTTGTACGCCTTGACCCAGCAGGTCGTGCTCTCCGCGACGGTTCCCAAAGGCAAGGGAAGCTTGTCGATCGTCTCCAAGGCGGGGCGCACCTACCATGCCGACGCCTATCTCGCCAACGCCGATGGCGAATTCACAGACGGCGACGGCAAGTGCGAGAAACTGGTCGTCACCCCGGGCAGCGGCGGAAATGTCATCACCGTTGGCAGCTACAATTGGAACAATTTATTTGAGCAAGCGGGCAAAGTGATCAGTTTGGCCGACGCGGAAGACAAGACCAAGAGCCCGATGACGATCGGCGGATTGTCCGGCTATTCATCCCCCGGATTTCTGCGGATCGGCGACGCGGTCAAGCCAGAGATCGTGGCGCCGGGACAATACTTCGCCGCGGCGGCCCCGCTCGTTCTGAAGAGCGTGGATTGGGCGCGCGACACTTCAGGCCGCTACCGAGCGTTCAATGGCACGAGCGCGGCCGCTCCGTACACCGCCGGCATCGTCGCTCTGATGATGCAAAAGAATCCCAAGATCACTCCCGGTGAAATCAAGAACGCCTTCAAAACGAATGCGACGACGGACGAATACACTGGTCCCGTCCCCAATATCGATTGGGGCTATGGCAAGCTCGACGCCGACGCGGTTCGCCGCATCTTGGTCGGGAAGTATGCCGTTTGGGTTTACCAAAACGTGAACGGCCAATGGATCAAGCAGGACGGCCGCACGCTCAACACCGACGACCCGCAAAAGGCCGCGGATTATGCCGCCGAAGTCAATAAAGTCAGCGGTTGGAAAGCGACCTCAAACGCGCCGGCGAAGTAGAAGCGCCGTCCCGCCGCTTAACTCTTCTTCGGCCCGGTCAACAAGTTCGAGTCTTTACGGCACCAATTCCGCCGCTCGGGCGTTGGACTCGACCTGCTCGACGCTTTTGCAGCCGGGTATCACGGTGCTCACCGCCGGATTTTTCAGGCACCAGGCCAGTGCCCACTGCGCCATTTCCATTCCAGGCGGCACTTCGCTGGCCGCGATCTGCTGCACTTCCGTCAGCATTTGCTGCACCTTGGCGGGGTCTTGAGTTGCCCGGAAATTCTGCCCCGCGAACGTCGTCCCCGGCTTGTATTTTCCGGATAGGTAGCCGCTGGCCAGCGGCACGCGCGCCAAAACTCCGAGATTCTGCTCCCGCGCAATCGGCAGCGCCGTGGTCTCCGGCCGCCGGTCGAGCCGGTTAAAGACGACCTGCAGCGCTTCGACGCCGGCCTCCCGCGAGGCCTTGGCCTGTGGGGTTGGGTCCAGCGCCGCCGCGATCGAGTTTCCGATATGCCGGACCTTGCCCGCCTTCTTCGCTTCGCCGAGGAAAGTCCAGAGTTCGGAATTGAAAAACTCGCTATCCCGCACCGAGTGGAATTGGTACAGGTCGATGCGATCGGTTCGCAGCGCCTTGAGCGAATCGTCGAGCTGCTGCCGCACATGCCCAATGTCCCGTTCGTCAGTCCGGCTCATGAACGAATGAAAGCGGTGCCCAAACTTCGTCGCGATCACCCAGTCATCCCGCTGCCCCAGCCGCGCCAACGCTTGCCCGATCAAAGATTCGGAAAGATGGTCTCCGTAGCACTCGGCCGTATCGAGCAGATTGATTCCCAGCTCGTGAGCCTTGGCCAGGAGCTGCGTCACCTCGTCAACGGAGAAATCGTGCCCCCATTCACCGCCAAGCTGCCAGGTGCCCAACCCGACAACCGAAACGCGCAGGCCGGTCGTTCCGAGGATTCGGTATTTCATGCCCGGCATTGTAGCAAGGGCCACGAGTTTTGCACGGCGCTTTGAGGGTTCGACGTCGCATAATGTGAGGTGAATCTCGGGCTGGCCTTGACGGCCCAATGCTGTTGACCGTGCACCTTCCGGCTGGGACATTGATCGTGACGACAGGAATTCTCCTGATCCCAGGCAATCCCTGATTGGCGATGTGCAAACCGTATGGTCATTCTGGATCAACTCACCAAGCGATTCGGAGCGCAGACGGCGGTCGATTCGATTTCGTTTGAGATTCCCGCCGGTCAGATCGTGGGTTTCCTGGGCCCGAATGGCGCCGGAAAATCCACGACGCTCAAAATGCTCACCGGGATGATCGAACCGACCAGCGGCAGCGCCACCATTTGTGGATTCGACTTGCAGCGCGAACCGATCGAAGTCAAGCGCCGCGTCGGGTTCGTGCCGGAATCGGGGGCCGTCTTTGAGTCGCTGACGGGACTCGAATACCTGGAGATGGTGGCCGCATTGTATGGCATCGCGCGACATGCCGCGCGCGACCGCATCGAGCAGTTCATCGCGTTCTTTGATTTGAGTTTTGCCACGCTGACGGAAAAGCTGCTGGGCGCCTATTCGAAGGGCATGCGCCGCAAAGTCGTCATTACCGCCGCGCTCTTGCACAATCCGCCGGTGGTTTTTTTCGACGAACCCCTGGATGGTCTGGACGCCAACGCGGCCGTCGGCTTCAAGACTCTCATTCAAACGCTCGCACGCGAGGGGAAGACGATCGTCTACAGCTCGCACATTCTCGATGTTGTCGAACGCGTATGCCACCGCGTCATTATCATCGACAAGGGGAGGCTTCTATTGGACGGCAAGCCCGACGAATTGGTCGCGGCCCACAGCGCCGGCACGTTGGAACGGTTGTTCACCCGATTGACCGGGGGCGCCGAACTCGAACGCCGCGCGGAAGACTTCGCGAAAACCTTCCTGCCATGAATCCAGCCGGAGCCAGGCCGCCGTCGTCCAGCGAGCGCGTCCCTTCCACGGAACGGACTCTGCGAAAACTATTTCTCACGCTCTTTCTCCGCGGACGCAGCTCGCGTGGGCTCAGCAAACAAAGTGCCCCTAAATCGGTTGGCCGAAAACTCGCGAGCAGCCTCGTTCTGTATGTGCTATTGGGGCTCTTCGCGTTAAGCCTGCGGGACAAGCCGGTTTTCGCGTTGGCCGTCTTTTTGCACTCGATGACGTTCGTTTTTCTCGGAATGTTCGTGGCGTCTTCGGCAGGAGAGATCCTGTTCAACAAGGAGGAAGCCGACATCCTTCTCCATCGCCCCATCGGGGCGCGGGCGTTGCTATGGGCGAAGATTCGCGTGCTCGTCGAGGTTTCGTTGTGGCTGGCGGGCGCTTTGAATCTAGCTGGTTTTGTCATCGGGGTTTCCGCGCCGGATGGCGGCTGGACGTTTGTAGCAGTTCACGCGGTCTCCACCGCGTTGGAAGCGCTATTCTGCACGGGCAGCGTGGTCTTGGCGTATCAGCTTTGCTTGCGCTGGTTCGGGCGCGAGCGGCTTGAAGGATTGATGACTGCCGCGCAGGTCGTCATTTCCGTGGCGGCGGTCCTGAGCGGCCAGCTTTTCTCACAGTTTATGATTCGTACCAGCGGAATCGCGGCATTGGATACGCAATCGTGGTGGATTGGCCTGCTGCCCCCCGCCTGGTTCGCAAGTTTTGATGACGCGTTGGCCGGCAGCATGGCGGCGAATTCGTGGTGGCTCGCCGCCTTGGCGCCGATCGCTGCTGGGGTCGTCCTGTGGGTCGCCTTTGGCAAACTGGCGCGCGGTTACGAAACCGGCTTGCAGATGTTGAATGAAACCATTTCCCGTCGCGCGCGGCGCCGCGACAGCCGCCGCTTGTTGGCCGCGATCGCCGACGTGCCTCCGATGCGGTGGTGGTTGCGCGATCCCGTGGCGCGGGCCTCCTTTTTACTGACGGCCGCGTATCTCGCGCGAGACCGGGAGGTCAAGCTGCGAGTTTATCCAGGCCTCGCGCCCATGTTGGTCATCCCAATGGTGTTTTTGATGCGGCAACCTGGTGGTAGCGGTCCAAACAACGGCGGCTTCAGTGTTGCGTTTGTCGGCAGTTATCTCGGCCTGATTCCGTTGCTCGGCTTGAGCTTGGTGCAGTATTCCCAGCAATGGCACGCAGCGGACATTTTCCGTGCGGCGCCGCTGCCCGGTCCCGCGCCACTGTGCCACGGAGCAAGGCACGCCGTGCTTTGTTTTTTGACGTTGCCGGCGGCGGCGATTTTCATGCTGATCGCTTGGCTGGCAAGCGGTGGAACCGCACTGTTGCTGCTGATGCTTCCGGGTGCAGTCGCATTGCCGGTTTACTCACTGATACCGAGCCTCGGCGGCGGAGCAGTGCCGCTGTCGAGCCCGCCGGAGGACGGGAAGTCATTCGGACGGGGCCTGATCATGATTCCCGTGATGTTCATTTCCATGGCACTTTCTGGAATCGCAACTTGGTCCTGGTCGGCAGGCTGGTTTTGGTGGTTCCTGTTGATCGAGGCGCTCATTGCCGCGGGATTATACGCCGTGCTGCGACGATCGCTGACGACCGCTGGTTGGCCATCCTCGGAATGATGTCCCGCATCCGAAAAAAGCAAAGTCCGCGCCCGGCGATTTGTTACGTTTTTCCAGCGGAGAGGACAGGATTCGTCCAATGCCTTTTCGCAATTCGTTAGGGCATAACGGCTTGCGAGCGGAACCCTAATGTGGGTAATCGCTTGCATCTGCTCATCTGTGATCGGCCGTGATAACGTCCTCTCACCTATTGTCACGTCGTTTGTCCCACTGGGACAAACGGTCTGAGCTGTTGCCGACGCCCCCATTCATGGAGGTGTCGCCATGCCACGCATATCACTGATTCCCCCGCTTTCTCCGCGTAGTGGAACATTCCTGAGGGCAATTTCAGTTGATCGGATCAGTACGAAGCACCAGGACCCCAAAAGTAATAAGGACCAAGAGGCGATGTTGCACCGGTGGACTGCGGACCGATACGACGGTGAAGTCGAGTGGACCCGCAACACCGGTCAAGGGAGTGGCGAATGCATCGACCGGCAGCAGGTCCGCGATGCCGAAGATCTGGTCGCATCCGGACGTTTCGATTTGGTGCTCATGGAAGATCTTGGGCGTCATCTTCGGCGCTCTCAAGCGATCGGCTTTTGCGAACTGTGCGAAGACCACGACACTCGTCTGATCGCGATCAACGATGGAATTGACAGTGCAGTCCCCTGGCGGCTGCATGCCTTCTTTGCGGCCGTCAAGCACGAGCAATCCAATAAGGACACTTCCGAGAGGATCAAACGCACGCTGCGCAATCGCTTTGTCAATGGCGGTGTGTTCCAGATCCCAATCTTCGGCTATGTCAAGCCTCCGCATGCCAAGAGTGAAGCCGATGTCAGCAGGGATCCTTCAGCCGAATCAATCTATCAGGAGTGGTTTTTCCGCCTCGAAAAGGATACCTCCTACGCTGAAGTCGCGGATTGGCTCAACGAGACCGGCGTGCCGGTCGGGTCAGGCTGCCGAAGTAATCGTTGGACTGGTCCAATGGTCAGAAGAATCACGTTCAATCCGATCCTGAAGGGCGTGCGGGTCCGGAACAGAAAGATGTCAAAACGGATAAACGCGACCGGAAACCCCAAATCGGTCAATGCCCCACCCGCAGACTTGCTGGAGCGCCATTGCCCACACTTGGCCTTTATCGAACCGGGGCGTTACGATCGTCTCATCAGTAAACTGACTCAAACAAACGCAAAGTACACGGTGGGCCGGCTGACCGGAATCGATCCCCGAAAGAACGTGCGGAAGAAACGCACGCGATTCCCAGGCCAAGCGATCAATTGCGGTATTTGCGGACGCCAATTTGTATTTGGCGGGCATGGGCAGACCAACCATCTGATGTGCACAGGCGCCCGTGAACACGTTTGTTGGAACGGCATCACCGTCGACGGTCCCCTCGCGACGGAAAAGATCTCGGCTGCAGTATTCGCCGAAATCGAGGCGCTGCAGAGCTTCGATGCTGCGTTTCTCTCTCGCCTTGACGAAGAAACGGAGAAATCGGATTCAGCACGGGCCGATTTCCTCAGTGAACTTGACGCCAAGTTGGCAAAGACCGAACGGGAAATCGCCAACCTCCTCGGATTCATCCGCGACGGCGACGTTAGCCGTAGCGTTCGCGATAACTTGCTACGCCTCGAACGCTTGGCCGCTCAGCTTCGTCACGAAAGGAGCGAGGCTGAAGCGACACCCTCCACCACTCTTGTTATTCCTTCGATCGAGGAAATTAAACGTCTCGCTCGGGAATCGTTTGAGGGTCTGGCCGCAGATAGCTTTGAGTTTGCAAACGCGATGCGGACGCTGATCAGTCGGATCACCATCTTTCCTTACCGTCTTTGTGACGGTGCGCCAATCGTCTTGCGGGCCAAATTCGATCTCAGTTTGGCCAACCTGTTCTCGTCTAAGAGCCTATCCGAAAACCGCCGGGGACAGTCCCCCTTTTGCGCAGTCCGCGGAGCAAAACGGGGACTGTCCCCTTTGCCCAGGCGGTTCTCGGATAGGTTCTAGTGTGGACGATGCTTCGCGCGAACGGCCAGATTGCAGATGCTGCCGCAGACAATTGGATTCATCGGGGCGG
>DASZFO010000069.1 GCA_035939775.1 Pirellulales bacterium
GACGGCCCGCTCCGCTCCGGCTCGCTGGCGCTCGCCTCCGCTGCGCAGGCCGTCCCACGGCGGTGACAATTTCATTCTCCGTCGTACCCACGGGTACGTCGATCACTCGCGCCGAAGAAACATACAAGGGTTTCGCTCGCCCGTCCTAGCGGACGGTCTCGCTCCGCCCTGGGCTGGGCTCCGCCGGCCCTTAAGGCCGAAGATTGCTTGCCTCTCGCAGAAAGCGCCGGCTCTTGCAGCCTTGCTGCGGCAGCCGACGGTCGCGGATAATGCGGAAATGGAAGTTGATCCGCCCAAACCGCACCCGCCGAAGCGCAAGCGCCACTGGTTCCAATTCAGTCTTCGCTCGCTGCTGATCTTCACCCTGATCTGCGCGATTCCGTGCGCTTGGCTCGGCAGAAACGTCGAGCGGAAGCGCCGAGATCGGGAAGCCGTGGACGCGATCGTCAAGTTGGGCGGCAGCGTGGTTTACGACTACCAAATTGATCGATCGGGGAAGCCGATTCCGGGCGCAGAGCCGCCCGGACCAGATTGGCTGCGAAAACTGCTCGGAGAGAATCTCTTCAGTGAGGTTGCACTCGTGAGCCTCGATGGTACGAAAGTCACCGACGCAGGGTTGGTCTATCTTCGAGATTTGACCCAACTCGAAACTCTGTACCTGATTTCCAACAACGTCACCGACGAGGGGTTGGTAAACCTCGAAGAGTTGCGCCAACTCAAGGAACTCAATCTGAGCGGAACTAGAGTTGGCGACGCCGGACTGGTGCACCTCAAAGGCTTGACGCGACTCAAAAAATTGTGGCTTGTGGTTACACACGTCACCGATGCTGGCCTAATACACCTAAACGGGTTGAACCAACTTCAAGATCTGGAACTGGGTGGAACGACAGTCACCTACGCCGGGGTCAATGACCTTCAGAAGGCGTTGCCAAAATGCAAGATATTTCATTGACGCAGAGCGCGCCGCCATCGTCTGTCCCCCCATGGCCTTGCAGTCGTGCTTCATGCGGCGCGATAATGCTTGTTGCACTGCAATCGCAGCTTGCGGAACGCCGAGATCATCTCCGGCACGCGCAGCGTGCGTTTTCCGAATCCCGAGCCCCCAGTCCCGAGCCGCGTTCCATGTCGCGTCGCAATTTCCTAGTCATCTTCGCCGTGGCGATGGTCTCGTTCGCCTGTTATCAGGTGACGGATCACAATCCATACGGCCGCTATTTGTCAGACATCATCAACAAGATCGACCGGATGTATTACAAGCCGGTCCCGCGCGAGAAGCTGTTCGATTCGGCCGTGACGGGGATGCTCCAGGAACTCGACGAGCATTCCGAGTTCTTCGGTCCCGAGGAAGCCCGCGGATTTCTCTCGCTGATCGATCAGCGGTACGGCGGCGTGGGGATCGTGGTCGATCCAAGCAGCAAGCCGCTGACAGTGATGAGCACGATGGTCGGCTCGCCGGCGTACAAGGCCGACATTCTCACCGGCGATCAGCTCCTCAAGATCGACGGCAAGAGCATTGCAGGGCTGAACTCGGAGCGCGTGACCGACAAGATCCGCGGCCCGATTGGCACGACTGTCCGGCTCACGTTGCAGCGAGCGAGCAAGCCGGCGCCGTTCGATATCGCCCTCGAGCGGGCGGAGATCAAGGTCGATTCGGTTCTCGGCGACACTCGCAACGCCGACGATTCGTGGAACTTCCATCTCGAAGGGCATCCCGAGATCGGCTACATCCGAATCAGGACTTTCGGCGATCATACGGTCGAAGAACTCAAGGCAGCGCTGGCCACGCTCGACCCGGTCAAGCTCAAGGGGCTGATCGTCGATTTGCGCTTCAACGGCGGCGGCCGGCTCGACGCGGCCGTCGATGTGTGCGGCGAGTTCATTCCGTCGGGAAAGACGGTCGTGACCACCCGCGGCCGCGACGGGCGAATCCAGACCGACGACCGCTCGACCGGTCCCGGCACGTACACCGGTTTTCCCATGGTTGTGCTGGTGAACTCGATGAGCGCGAGCGCCAGCGAAATCGTCGCCGCCTGCTTGCAGGATTATCACCGGGCCGCGATCGCCGGCCAGCGGTCATACGGCAAGGGGACGGTGCAGAAGGTCTTGCCGGTGGAAGGGAATCAAGGGGTCTTGAAGCTCACCACCGCGACCTATTGGCGCCCCAGCAACAAAAACATCCATCGCGACAAAGACGCCAAGGAGACGGACGAATGGGGCGTCATGCCCGATGAGGGGTTGGCCGTCCCGTTGAGCAAGGAGCAAACCGCAACGATGATCACGAAACGCACCGAGCGCGACGTCGTTCACCGCGCCCAGCCCCACGCCGCCGGTGCTTATGTCGATCCGCAGCTCCAGCGGGCGATCGAATACCTGGAAAAGCACGAGACCGTCGCGGCAAAGGATTGAACCGCCATGACGCCAAGGACGCCAAGAAGAAGATTTTATGAGGAAACCAGGAAGGCAGGAGAGGGAGCCGGGGATTCACGGGAATTGACCGAAAGCAAGAACCTTAGAGTCAACTTCGTGACGGCACGTAACCGAAAAAACATTTCAGCGCATTAAGTTCATTTCCGGCTCTTTCTCCTGCCTTCCCGGTCTCCTCATAAAAACTCGCCGTGTCCTTGGCCTCTTGGCGGTTCAATCCCAGACGATTCGCTCCGCATCGAACACCGGCCCTTCGACGCAGGTGCGGCGGTAGTCCCATTCGTTGCCGTTCGGCTCGCGCACTTTGGCGACGCAGGTGAAGCAGATGCCGATCCCGCAGGCCATCGGAGTCTCGAGCGACACCTGGCAGGGAACGGCGGCCGCTCGGGCGATCTGGGCCACTGCTTTCATCATCGGGACCGGCCCGCAGGCCACGATTCGCCGCGCGCCGCCAATCGCATCGTTCGCGTCGACACCGGCGGGCGGCGCGATTTCGGTCGTATCGAGCACCTGCCGCAGCAGTTCGGTCACGAAGCCATGATGACCGGCCGAGCCGTCGTCGGTGCTGATATGCACCTCGACGCCGAGTCGCCGGAAATCTTCGACCCCAGCCAGATACTCGCTCCGCCTGGCGCCATAGCAGAGTGTGACGCGCTGGGCGCGAGGGATCACGCGGGGCGGGTCGCCATAGCGGCGCTCGCCGAGATACTCTTTGGCCAGAGCCATGAACGGCGTTTGCCCGATACCGCCGCCGACCATGATCAAATGCTCGACCGGCTCATGCTGAAAGCCGTTTCCGAGCGGTCCCCAGACTTGCAGCGTGTCTCCGTTGCCGAACTGCGCCAGCCGGCTCGTCATTTTGCCAAGCATCAGGTAGACCACGTCGATGCCGAACGGCTCTCCGGCCGGTGAGACGGCCGTATCGTAGAGCGCGAGGGGCCTGCCGAGCAGCGGGTCATCGCAGCCGGCCAACCGCATCATGAGGAACTGCCCCGGCACGATCCGCCGCGCCATCTCGGGGCACTGAAAGCGCACTCGCCAAGTGTCCTTGGCCAGCGGAGCGTTCTCCAGCACCTCGACCGAATAGTATCCGGCCCGATCGGCGTAGAAAGCCGCCTCCAACGAATGGCTCATCGAGGCGGCTCCCGGCGAGCGGAGAAGCGTTGTTGACTGGTTGACAAGGTGACAGGGTGACAAGATGACCGGCGCGGCGCGTGGCGGCGGCTCGCAAAGCGCTTCCGTCCCGCTGGACTCGGCCCCGGCTTGGAATGAGGAACTCTCACTGTCGCGATTGTGGCCGAAACGTCCGGGCTCGCTCCGTCAGCGCGAACCGAAGCCCGACTCCTGGCAATCGCCTCCTGCCGACTGCCGACCGCTTGTTGCGGATCGGCTCCTCCGGCCCGAATTGAAGCCCGCGCCGCTTCCTTGAGAGCCCGCACCTCGTCTCGCTTCAGCGGACGAAACTCCCCGGGTGGCAAGTCGGCCAGCCGCAGCGGCCCGAGGGCCACTCGCTTCAGTCGCAGCACTTTGTGCCCGACGCGGGCCAGCAGGCGACGAACTTCGCGATTGCGGCCTTCGTCGAGCACGATTTCCAGCAGCGCGCTCTGCTTGTGCTGGCTCTTCACGCTCACGCGCTTGGCGTGGGCAAAGCCCTCGGCCAGGTGCACTCCCTGCCGCAATCGATCGAGCACCTCCGGCTCGGGCACTCCGACGACTTGTGCATGATACGTCTTCTCGACGCCGTAGCGCGGATGGGCCAGCAGATTGGCCAGCTCACCGTCGTTGGTCACAAGGATCAACCCTTCGCTCGACAAGTCGAGCCGCCCGACGGTGAAGAGCCGTTCGGGGAACGGCAAGAGATCGATCACGCGCCGCCGCCCCGACGGATCGCGATTGGTCGAGACGACGCCCGTCGGCTTGTTCACGAGATAATAAAGCCGTTTCGTCCGCGGAAGGGGCTCGCCATCGACGCGAATCTCGACTTCGTCCGGATCGACCTTGGTGCCCAGTTCAGTGACGGTGCGGCCATCCACCGTGATCCGGCCCGCACGAATCAACTCCTCGCATTTGCGCCGGCTGCCGATCCCCGCGGCGGCCAGCACCTTCTGCAGCCGCTCCGTTCCTCCGGCCGGGTCCGCGGCATCCGAAGCGTGCGTCGAGCCCGTAGGGTGCATCAAGCGCAGCGCTGACGCACCGCCGCCCGCCGCCGACGCCTTGCCCCTGCGACGGAGTGGCTTGGATTGGTTCTTGGTCGAATTCCGGGAACGAGGTTGGAAACGATCAGACATGATGCGCACCAGCGAACGAATGAGAGACCAAGCAACGGTCTCCATCATAACTGGCCAGTACCGCCAGAGGCAGGGGCTGAACGACTACGCTCGCCGAACTAACTCACTGGCCCGGCGCCGGCGTTACAGGCGCGGCCTGCGCGCCAGGATACTGCGGCGCGACGTAGGGCGTCTGCGGATACGGTGTCGGAGAATACGGCGGCGGCGAATACGGACCCGGCGTCGGTTGCAGTTGCACCGGCGGCGCGGCGCCGCCAATCGGCGCAAACGCCGGATTCGGGCGCAGCGGCGCTACTTCGCGCGGCCGATCGAAATCGCGCGGCCGGCCGCCGAGCACCGGCGGTCCAAGCGAGTCGTCCGGATATGGATCGTAACGTTGGGCCTGATTCTGCTGATAGGCTTGCGGCGGCTGCTGGCCAAACCAATTCGGCCGCGCGATGCTGCTCGAGCAACCCGTAGCGGCAATTCCAAGCGCCGAGGTTAGTAGAAGAAAGCTGCCGTGCCGCATTGGAAAGTCCTCGCACACAAATTCAGCCGAACGGCCGGAGAAAAGCCGCGGGATTATAGGCGGACGTTGCTAGCCAAAGAAGGCCAAACCGGCTGCTAGCACGGTTGCGTCTCAAATAGTTTAACCGGGAGCCAACGGCGACCGCGAGTTTTGCACAGTCCGCCGTCGCCGTTGGCTCCGGGTTAAACGAGCGCGCTTGCACTGGTTGCGCTTACGGCAGATAGATGTCCAACAGCGCGGCATGCGGCGGCTGCGGCGAAAGCTTGATCGAGCCCGCGCCGGCGGGCAAAAGCAGCGTCTCGCCCAGCCGCAGCGGCCGCATGGCCGGGTCGCCATCCTCGGTGACCGATCCTTCGATCACGGACAGAATATGGAACCGATTGTCGCCGCCAATTTCGCGCGGCAGGGCGATGTCCCAGCGGTCGAGGATGAATTTGTCGCAGGCCGTCAGGCGCGTAACCTGTGGCCGATCGGTCGCCACCGGCGTGGCCGGCATCACCGGGCCGCGGTCGAAGTCGATCACGTCGAGCGCCTGTTGGACATGCAGCGGACGCGGCTTGCCGTCTGGGCCAACGCGGTTCCAATCGAACAGCCGATACGTCGTGTCGCTCGATTGCTGGATTTCGGCGATGAGCAAGCCGGCGCCGAGCGCGTGAACCGTGCCCGCGGGAAGCAGGATGCAATCGCCGACTCGCGGCTCGAAGCGATTCAAGCACAGTTCGCAAGTGCCGCGGGCCAATTCTCGCTCCAGGGCCGGGCGATCGAAGCCGCTCTTTAGCCCGGCATAGATCACGCTTCCGGGTTCCGCAGCCAGCACGACCCAGGCCTCCGTCTTACCTGCGTCCGGAGGATTCAGTCGCGCGGCCTGAGTGTCGTTTGGATGCACCTGCACTGAAAGAGTCGTCTGCGCGTCGAGGAATTTGAAGAGCAGCGGAAAGTTGACTGGCGGCGCGTGACGGCCGAATAGTTCCGCGCCGTGCTCACCGACGATTTCGTGGAGTGTCATTCCAGCGAGCGCGCCAGCAGCCACTCGGCTTTGATCCGCCCCGTGATCGACGACCTCCCAGCTTTCAGCATAATCGGCTTCCGGCCCGATCGGCTTGCCGAGCACTGTTCCCAAGCGCCGCCCACCCCAGATGTAGCGGCGAAAAATTGGCTCCAAGCGGAGTGGAGGAAGTGTTTGCATCGGGAAACAGGAAGTCGGAGGTCGGAAGTCGAGAACGCTCGTTCAGCCGGTTCGCTTTCGTTAGCCGGTTCGCTCGCGAACCGAAGAACCAAAGTGAATGGCAGAGTGGTCAATCGCGGCTAATCTCCACGGTGAGCGAGCCGGCGGCAGACTTGAATTCGCCGGACGGAACGTTCGTGCGCAGATAAAGGGTGCCCGATTTCTCGGGGTGGATCGTTGCGCCCAATCCGACCACGATCGGCGAAGCGAGCGGGCTGTCGCCGTTTGCGGGGTGGTCCAGTCGCACTGCCCCCAACAAAACGCCGAGCGGCTTACCGTGGAAATAGCGAATCGAAATGCCCCCCGGCTCGCTCCACCAGATGCGTGGTTCCTTGGCCACTTGGTAGCGCCCGGCGGCGGCCAGGTGATAGGTCGTCCCCGCCTCAAGCATCAGGCCGCTGTTCTGCCAGCCGCGATCGGCGTCGACGACCACGCGCGCGTGGCTCGATGGCAGCGGCTTGCCGGGAGTGAAATCGATGGCTGTGCGGCTGAAGTCGTAGCCATAGGTGATATCGCTCGCGAAGACCTGAAACTCCTCGGCCAGTTGCGCGCCGTCGTCGGCAAATTTTTCGGCGAACCGCTTATTGAAATTCCGCTCGGCGGCAAAGCGCCAGACTTCGTGGAACCGATCGCGATAGCGCGGATGATTGTCGAGAAACGCCGTGGCAGCCCAACTCCACGCGTACGGCTCGACCTTCAAATGGGCATGGGCGTCGTAGGCGAGCACCTCGGCCAGCGTCCGGCCGCGGTGATTGGCCACGTCGGTCTCGACCAGCTCGATCCGACCCAGCTTCGATACCTCCGCCGGCCGGGCAGGAAAATAGTCGAGCTGCAGTCGCCCGTCGCGCCAACGATGCGTCCCCAGCAGCTCGGCCATCCCCTCGGCATACCATGGCGGACCAATGCCGACGAGGACGTTGATCATGAAGGCATGCGTTCCCTCGTGCAGCAACAAGTGCCGGCGATAGTAGTCGCTGATAGTAACGATCTGTCCCTTATCCGTCGTCTGGTTGTTGACCCACGATTCGTGCCGGACGGTGTAGCCGTTCAGAAAAGGTGGCAGACTTGGCGGCAGCAGGCCGCTGGCTTCGAATCGCATCTTGTCCTGCATTAAGCAGGCGGTGTGATGCCAATCGGCCAGTTTCGATTCGTCGACGCCGAAATAAGCGCACCATTGCGGAACGGCCTGATCGAAGATTTCGGGCAATTCATCGACAACCGCCGCCGACGGCATATCGGTGTAGAGCGTCAACCGCTTGCTGGTAAGTTTGCGAATCCCCGCCGCGCGAACGCGGGATTCATCGATCGCCCGCGGCTGCGGCGACTCGGCCGCGGTAAACTTCGGCCAGCCGGCCAAGAGCAAGAGATAGCCGGCCACGCAGAGACACAACAATTTGCTTCGAACGTCCATAATCCGATCGGGCAAGTTAAGATCGCTGCACGCGACTTTCACGGCAAAACGTCGCGGCTATTAGCGTCATTCGAGATAATCACGTTCACTTCATTCTATTCTGCGATGGCTCGCCTCCCAAGCACACCGCGGGCCGTAACGCTACAATCGGATTGCGGTCGAAATGGCATTCCATCGTTTAACCCGGAGACAACGACGACGGCCTTGTCGCGGCGGTGTGCCGTCGCCGTTGGCTCTGGGCCAAACGACAAAGATGACGTTTCACGAGGAGAAGGTTTGCAATGAAGGGAACGGCGATTCGGGCGGTTTTTGAGCATGGACCTAGGAGTCATGCATTTTTTGAACAGGTGGGAAAAGAGAAAACGGAGGGTTTGAACTCCGCATCTCTTCCTCTGTTCCCTCTGCTTGCTCCTGTTCTGTTCCTCGTCTGCCCTTTGCTGTCAGGCTGCTGGTCCGCGTCGGATTCCGAGGTGGTCGTTTATACCGCGCAGGACGCGGAGTTTGCAGAGCCGATCTTCAAGGAGTTCACTTCCCGCAACGCGATCGCGGTTCTCCCCAAATACGACGCCGAATCGACGAAGACCGTCGGACTGGTGACGGCGCTCATCGAAGAGCGCGGCCGCCCGCGGGCCGATGTCTTCTGGAACAACGAGATTCTTAACACGCTGCGTCTGGAAAAGCTCGGGCTGCTGGAGTCGTTTTCCCCGGAGATCGCTGCAAGCTATCCTGCGATTTATCGCGCCGCCAACGGCGATTGGCACGGTTTCGCCGCGCGGGCGAGAATCTTGATCGTCAATACCAAGCTCGTCGCGCCAGCCGAGCGGCCGCGATCGATCGAAGATCTCGCCGACCCGAAATGGCGCGGGCGAACCGGAATCGCCAAGCCCCTTTTCGGCTCGACCGCGACGCACGCGGCCTGCCTCTTCGCGGTTTGGGGAGACGGGCGAGCCGAGGCGTTTTTCAAACGGCTCAATGCGAACCGCATTCAGGTGCTCGGCGGCAACAAGCAGGTGGCCGTCGCGGTCGGCAACGGCCAGCTCGCGTTCGGCCTCACCGACACCGACGACGCGCTGGAAGAGATTCGAAGCGGCCAACCGGTTGAAATTATCTATCCCGATCAAGGGCCGAGCGGCCTGGGAACGTTATTCATCCCCAACACGCTGGCAATCATGAAAGGTTGCCCGCATCCTGCCGCGGCGCGGCGCTTGATCGAGTATCTACTGTCGCCGGAGGTTGAGGCCAAGTTGGCAGTCGGGCCGAGCGCACAGATCCCGCTAAACCCCAAAGTGACGGTGAAGCCAAAAGTGGAAACGCCGCAGACAATCAAGGCGATGAAGGTCGATTTTCCCACCGCCGCCGACAAGTGGGATACAGCGGCGAAATTCCTCCGCGACGAGTTCACGGGGGCGGAGTGACCCGGCGCAGTTTTATAGCGCCCGGCGGTTGCGTCGCGGCGCTCGGCCGCCGCGGCCGAGCAGCGGAGCGGCGGATCGCGGCTTCGCGCCCGCGGTTTCCGCGGCGTCGGCGACCGAGGCTGCGCCGTCCGGCGCGGCCTGCGCCCCCATCCGCGGCAGATCGCCGTTGTGCTGCCTTTCGACCACCCCCACAAAGCCCGGCAACTCGTCGCGGGTCAAGA
>DASZFO010000070.1 GCA_035939775.1 Pirellulales bacterium
CTGACCGATCTGATCGCCGATTTGCGAAACGGGGCTGGTTCGGCGAACGCGGGTGACGCGTCCTCGTCGCCGCCAACAATGGCAAAAAAAAAAGCTGACCTGAGACCGGTCGCCGAAGCCGACCCATCCAAGGCGACCGCCGCGACGCCGCCCGGCATCAATCAGCCGCACTTTTCGGCGGGCCAAGCTCGATCAACGCACGCCGCCGGCGCCATCGAACTCCACACCGAGAACGTCCGCCAAATCTGGGATGAAGCGGTCGCCAAGGTAGAGGATATGACGGCCGACCACGCCAAGTTGGCGGGTGAAATAGCAATTCGCGCGCCAAACCAACTGGCCGCGATCTTTTCAACGAAGTATAATTTCAGCAAGATTTTTTGCGAGCGACCTGATCGAGCGGCCAAACTGGAAGATGCGCTGGAAACGGTGATTGGCCGGCGAATCCGGATCCAGTTCGAACTCGCGGAGGAGCCGGCCAACGGAGGCGATATCGGTCCGAAGCGGACGGCTTCCCCCCGCCAGCGCCGCGCCGAACTTGAGGCGGACGTGCGGCGGCGGCCAATCGTTGAGCGGGCAGTCGAGTTGTTTGCGGCAAATGTCGAAATCCTGGAGAAGCCGGCATGTTCAAAGGAATTGGAAATCTGAGTTCGATCTTGAAACAGGCCCAGGAGGTTGGCGGCCGCTTGCAATCGCTCAACGAAGAATTGAAGAAGCGGCGCGTCGTCGGCCGCTCGGGGGCAGACCTAATTGAAGTCGAGGCGAACGGAATCGGACAAATCCTGAAGATCACGATCGACCCTGGACTGATTGAGCGTCGAGATCGTGAAATGCTAGAAGACTTGATCCCGGCGGCCGTGAACCAAGCGCTGGCGAAGGCCAAGGAAATGCACGCCGACGCGCTGCGCGACTTGACCGGCGGCATGAATCTCCCGCCGCTCGACGATCTGATGGCCAAGATTCAGTCGCAGGAAACATGACGCTGTTGACTGAATCGGTGAGCCGCCTGATCGACGAAATGGCCAAGCTGCCGGGGATCGGCCGCAAATCGGCCGAGCGGATCGCCTATCACATTCTGCGGGTCCATAAGAACGAGGCGCTCGGGCTGGCCGACGCGATTCGAAACGTCAAGGAGAACGTGCGATACTGTCGGCTTTGCTATAATCTGGCGGAGGCGGATGAATGTGCGATCTGCCGCGATCCAGCGCGCGATCCGCGGCTTCTCTGCGTGGTCGAGCAGCCGCGCGATTTGATGGCCCTCGAACAAGCCGGCGCCTACAAGGGGCTGTATCATGTGCTATTGGGGCGGATCGCTCCGCTGGAAGGGATCGGTCCCGATCAGCTCACGATCGGCCCTTTGGTCGAGCGCATTCGATCGGGTCAGTTCGCGGAGGTGATTATGGGTACGAATCCGACGCTCGAAGGGGACGGAACGGCCCTTTTCATCGCCAACCAATTGGCCGACGTTCCGGTGGCAATTACGCGGCTGGCTCGGGGGATTACGACGGGGAGCGTACTGGAATTCGCGAATAAGGAGATTCTTTCCGACGCCCTCTCCGGGCGGCAGAAATTTTGAGAACGCCTAACAAATCCGGCGGGGACCGTCCCCTTTTTGCGCGGTCCGCGCAGCAAAACGGGGACTGTCCCCTTTTCCAAGCCGGATTTGGTGGGCATTCTGAGATGGGTCGGCAAAATCGCCGGCGGCGGCAACGAAAATTGGCGGCCCGCGCGGCGGATATGGTATAAAGTTGAATGAGCGGCACTGGGCGCGAGCCAAACTAGAATGGATTGAATCTCCATGCGACTTTCGTTCGGACAAGAACTGCGATTGGTTCAAAAGCAGGTGCTTGCGCCGCGGATGATCCAATCGATGGAAATCTTGCAGTTGCCGATGATGGCCCTGCAGGAGCGCATCGAGCAGGAGATGCAGGAAAACGAAGCGCTCGAGTTGGTCGAGGAGGATCCCGATCTGCCGGACGAGCAAGTCGAGACTCCAAATCCCGACGCGCCGACGCCGGAAGAGCGGGAACTCGTCGTCGATGAGAACAAGGACAACGCCGCCGATTTCGAGCGGCTGTTGAGCATGGACGAGGAGTGGCCCGACCACTTCGAGGAGCGCAGCCGTCCATCCGCCACGCGGCTCGCCGAAGAGGGAGACCGCCAACACGACGCGATGGCCAACATGGTCGATCGCCCCCAATCGCTGCACGAGTATCTGCATGATCAACTCGGCTGGTTCGATCTCGAAGAGCCGCTGCGGCAGATGTGCGACCGGATCATCTACGCTCTCGACTCGAACGGTTATTTGCAGGGCCGGCTGGAGGACCTAGTCGATTCCGACGGCGGCCAATCGGCGCTGGCACTAGCACAGAAGGCGCTCACGACCGTGCAGAGGCTCGATCCGCCGGGAGTCGGCGCTCGCGATCTCCGCGAGTGCCTTTTGCTCCAGCTCAAGCCGAACATGCCGCATTATGAGCAGCTCAAGACGCTGATCGCGAATCACCTGGAAGACCTGGAGCACAACCGGCTTCCTCAGATCGAGCGGCGGACCGGATATTCGATCGACTTGATCAAGCAAACTCTCGACGAGCTGCGCAAGCTCAATCCCAAGCCCGGCGCGAATTTCTCCGGCGGCTTCGTCCCCAGCGTCACGCCCGATGTGTACATTGAGTTGGCCGAGTCGGGCAAATACAAGGTGCGGCTCGAAGACGGCCGCACGCCGAACCTGTTCATCAGCGCCTACTATCGGCAATTGCTGATGTCGCCCGACACCGACGAAAAAACCCGCGAGTACATCAAGCGGAAGATCAACTCGGCCCAATGGCTGATCGAATCGATCGAGCAGCGCCGCAACACGCTCACCCGCGTAGCCCAGGCAATCGTCGATCATCAAACCGAGTTCCTGAACAAAGGCCCGGAGCACATCGAGCCGCTCAAGATGCAGCAGATCGCCGATAAAGTCGGCGTGCACGTGACCACCGTGAGCCGGGCCGTCGATGATAAATGGGTGCAAACCCCGCGCGGCATCTTCCCGCTCAAGCGATTCTTCGTCGGCGGCACGGTCAGCGCCGGCGGCGAGGAAGTGGCCTGGGACGCCGTGCGAATCAAGCTGCAAGAGATCGTCGATGCCGAGAGCAAGCAGCATCCGCACAGTGACGATGAATTGGTCAAGGAATTGGCCAAACACGGCCTGACCGTCGCCCGCCGCACGGTGACCAAGTATCGGAAGGCCATGAAGATCCCCAGCTCCCGCCAGCGCCGCGACTGGACATTGGGCGGCGATGCGCCGCCGGCCGCCGCCGAAGTCAATGGCGCGGAGCAGCATGACGAAGAAGATCACCAAGAAGAACGCGGCGATGAGCCGGCCAGCGGTCCGCGGGACGGCAACGTGCCCCACGGCGATGCGCAATCCGACATCGAAACGCCGCTCGCGTAGGCGACGACTTTCGCCACATAGGAAATTGAAGGCGATTGGTGCGCGGTCCACTCTTTCCGGCCAACAGAGATAGTATCACGGGGACATTATTCGCCACGGACGAGCAGCGTCACAGTCTGGTCCACGTAAGAAAACGTGGCGTCAAAATGCTCGAGGAATCCGATGTGGCCGAGAATTGCCTCCGACCAGGTTTCGTCCGCGATGCCGACTGCAATTCGACGGGAGAATCGCTCGTCTCCATCGGCAACTTCAATGAGCACCTCGCCGTACATTATCGACATTTTGCCGCTTGCCGACTGCACAGTTGAAATCACTTCCGAGAGCGGCGCAATCCCGAGCTTTTCGGCCATGCTCTGCGTGATGTACGACTCGTCGGCACCGGTATCGAGCAGGGCGTAGCAGTTGCGGGTGCCCTTGGATCCCGAAAACCTGACGGGAATGACGGGCCGCGAAATGATAGAGAGCATGGGCGCCGCGGGAGAGGGCTCAATCGCATAGCGGCGATACGGAAACTTCACCGCGCTGCTCCAATGATGCGAACATCCGAGCGCGGGGTCTTTTCGAATCGAAGGTTTGTTTCGCCCGTTTTCTCGGCCGCCGATTCGCATTCGTCCAACGTATCGCCGTAGGCGACAATGCGACTGCCGTCGAATGTCCAGGCAATCCACTTGCCGCCAAGTTCCTTTGGGACTATTGGCGGCTGCCGCTGCTGATATGGAATGGAAGGCATGGTCTCAATCCTTTCACATAATTCTACGCTAGGTTCAGGCTCGAAGTCGAGAGAAGCTTAGCGCTCAACTCGCTTCGATGTAGAGTCCGCGGCGATTTCTTTCCGCCCGCCGCGCTTGGTCGATGAGATTGGCCACCTCCACGACGTGCTCGATCCCGTCGAGATCGAATTCCGGGACGCTATGGTCCGACGCGGTGAGCTTGATCGAACCGACGTCGAACATCCGTTCGAAGAGGTTTTGCTCGTACTTCATGTCGTTGATGTCGATCACTTCGATCCGATCCGTGACGCGGCTGAAGATTCCTCGCTCAATGAAGAATCGTTGATTGGTGAGCCGGTAATGGATTCCAATCCGACGGCGCAGCACATAGGCAGCGATGAAGATCCACAGCGCGACGAGACACCCGACAATCGTCCATCGAATAACGGGACTGACGGCGACGAATAGCAAGACGATTCCAACGATCGACGCCAATCCGCCGAGAGCCAGCACCCCGAGCATCGACTTGTACGAATAGGCGCCGCGCCATAGTTCTTGCTCGGGAATGTCGCGGGGCGCGCGGACCTGCTCAGCCTTGTGCTGAAGTTGTTGCGCGGAAGACGGAGCCGGCGCCGCCGCCGCGGGAGGCTCGGCCGATTCATCCAATCGCTTACCGCAACCAGGACAAAACGCCGCTCCCGAGGGAATCTCCGTCTCGCAATGCTCGCACCGCATGTTCGATCGCCCTTTAGAAGGTGACGGGTTGATGGCAACAGCACCGACGCATTATAGATGAGTGCCCAGGGAATGACGACGCCCGAACCGCAAAAGCGTAGGATGCGTCAAGTCCGCGCAGACGCACCGGAATCAGCTAGCCGGCGGGGATTGGCCGATGCACGGTGCGTCTGCGCAGAGACTTGACGCACCCTACTCGCGCCGCAGACGCCCATGCCGTCAATAAAACATCTGCCCCTCGCCGACCGGCTCGAAGGCGTTCTTGAAGTGCTCGATCGTCGGGCGGCGCTGCCCCTTGGGCCAGGTGATGGCGATCACGTCGAAGCGGGCGGAGGTCTCCAACAGCCCGTGACGCTTGAGATAGATCATCGCCAGGCGCGTGAGGCGGTGCTGCTTGTCGCGGTCGACCGCTTCGGCCGGGTGGCCGGCGTCGTGCGAAACGCGTGTCTTGACTTCGACGAACACGACCGTCCGGCCATCGACGGCGATCAGATCGATCTCGCCGCGGCGGATGTGGGATCCGCGGGCGACGATCACATAGCCCAATCGCTTAAGATACCGAGCGGCCACCGCCTCGCCACGCTGTCCGAGCGTCTTTGGAGCCAGCGCGCGGCGGAGGGAATTAATCGAGGAATTGTAGCGCGCGCGGAACTGCCGCGCCCAACCAGTGACCCAGACCGACAGTTTAGTCAACCGCGAACGGCGTGGCTTGCGCGTTCGAGTTGCCATGCGGTTGGAGCTCTAATGCTGTATTGATGCTTTGGGTGCCGTGCCCCCGCGGGGCGCCCTCCGGGCCCGCCAGCGGCTCGGCGTGGGCATGGACGGTGTCGTCGCATGGCCACGCAGAGCCGTGGCCATGGCACCGGTCAATCAGAGCTGAACTCACTTTGCCGCTTCTGCTTCGGCGACGCCCTCGCCCCGGCGCTCGCGGAGGCGAACGGCCTTGCCAACGCGGTCGCGGAGAAAGTACAGCTTCGCCCGCCGCACGACTCCGGAGCGCTTCACCTCCACCTTCGCAATCTTCGGCGAATGCAGCGGAAACTTGCGCTCGACCCCTTCGCCCGCCACGATCCGCCGGACCGTGAACATGGCCCGGGTGCCGGAACCGTTGCGGGCGATCACGACGCCGTTGAAGATCTGGATCCGCTCTTTCTCCCCTTCGAGAATCCGCGTGTGTACGTCGACCGTGTCACCGATTTCGAATTTCGGTATTTCGGCCTTGAGGCTGCTCTTTTCCACCAAGGCCAGGATTTGCTCGCTCATCGGAATGGTCCTTTCTATCGTTCTAATAAATCCGCACGGCGCTGGGCGGTCTGTTGAAGACTCTGCTCAAGCCGCCAGCGGGCGATTTCTTCGTGGTTTCCCCCCAGCAGCACCTCCGGCACGGTCAGCCCGCGGAATTCGCGCGGGCGGGTGAATTGGGCGTGCTCCAAAAGTCGGCTTGTCCCCGAAAACGAATCGTTTCCCGCGCTCTCCTCGTGACCGAGCACGCCCGGCACGAGCCGAATCACGGCGTCGATCACCACCATCGCCGCCACCTCGCCGCCACCGAGGATGAAGTCGCCGATCGACAGTTCATCCGGCTTGAGGATTTGCCGCACCCGATCGTCAAACCCCTCGTACCGCCCGCAAAGCAGTAGCAGCCGCTTGTGAGCGGCCAACTCCTCGACGATCGGCTGCGTGAGCCGGCGTCCTTGCGGCGTGAGCATGACCAGATGACCCGGATCAGGATCGCTCGCCCGGACCGCCTCGACACACTCGACGACCGGCTCGACCTTGAGGATCATGCCGGGTCCGCCCCCGAACGGGCGATCGTCCACCACCTTGTGCCGACCCATTGCCCAATCGCGGATATTGTGCAACCGCACATCCACCAACCCGCGCTCAATCGCCAACTTCAAAAGGCTCTGCCCCAAGTAGCCCGGAAACATCTCCGGAAACAAAGTCAAAACATCGAATCGCATTTCATGGAGGACTTGATAAAAACTACGGCGTCGGCGCGGCGGCTGGTTGTTCGGCCGGCGCCGCCTCTGCGGCTGGCACTTCGGAGGCCGGTGCTTCGGCCGGCGGCGCCCCCGAAGCCGGCGCTTCCGCGGCCGGCGCCTTGGCCTCTGGCGCCTTCTCGGTCTTCGGCTTCAGCACAAATGTCGGTGGCCCAGGATCGGGAATTGCCTTCGGCGCCGTCAGCCGCTCGCGGGCAGCCTGCTGCTCCGCGGCGCGGATTCCGTCCGGGCCGTATTTCTTGATCAATATCGCCACCTTCTCCGATGGCTTTGCCCCCACGCCGAGCCAATACTTGAGCCGCTCGCCGTTGATCGTCGTGCGGGCATCGGTGTCCGGCACGTGCGGATCGTAGGTGCCCAGTTCCTCTATCACGCGGCCATCGCGGGGGCTCCGCGAGTCGGTCGCGCAAATCCGGAAAAACGACCGGTGTTTGCGCCCCATCCGTTTCATGCGAATTCGTACTGCCACACTCGTCTCCTGGGTTTAGCCGTCTATTCTTGTTCAGGTTCGCTCAAGGGGAAGCCATCAGATTACCAATTGGGGGCCACGAATGCGAGTGGAACCAGGCGTGAATTAGCGAAAAAATTGCAGCCCGTGTGCCGGAATTCGTCGGAGATTCGAGATAGCTTGATGGATCTTCGGAGCATGGTTGATAGGGGTGGGTGCCATGCCCACGCGGGGCGGGGCGCCCTCTGGGCCCGCCAGCGGGTCGGCGTGGGCATGTGGGCGTATGAGCAGTTAGCGCATGGCCACTCAGAGCAGTGGCCATGGCACCCGGCGAATTCAAACGCCCAGCGGCGATTCACTCACCGGGTTTGTCCTCGTCGTCCGGCTTTCGCCCGTTCTGGTCCTTGTTTTTCTGGTCACCGTGCTTGTTTTCGTATTTCCGCCGGCGGAGTTCTTTTTCGCGCTGTTTCTTGAGCTTGCGCTTTTCATCGGTCGTGAGTCGCTTGCCGGTGCCTTGCTTCGACTTGCCGAGCTTTGCCCCGGGGTTCATCAGGCCCCCTTGCTGAAGCTCTTTCATCATCCGCAGCCGATCGCCCATCCCCTTGCCGGCCATGCTCTTCATCATGGCGGCGATGCCGTCGAATTGCTTGACCAAGTCGTTGACTTCGTGCGGCTCGACGCCCGCGCCGGCAGCGATCCGGCGGCGGCGGCTGGGATCGATCACCCGGCTCGGATTGCGGCGCTCGTCGGACGTCATTGAGTCGATGATCCCAAACGTGCGGTCCATTGCCCCTTCCACATCTTCATCGCCGAGCATATCGTTCAGCCCGCCCATGCCGGGCATCAATCCAAGCAGTTTCTTAATCGGGCCCATCGTCCGTGTTTGCCCGAGCATCTTGCGGAAACTGTCGAGCGTGAATTCACCCTTGCGGAGTTGAGCCTCTTGTTCCGCGAGCACGTCTTGATCGAGCTTCTGCTGGGCCGTTTCGACGAGCGTCAGCACGTCTCCCATGCCGAGGATTCGCCCCGCCATCCGATCGGGATGGAATTCCTCGAGCGCATCGAGATGCTCGCCCGTGCCGATGAACTTTAGCGGCACGCCGGTAACTGCTTTGACCGAAAGCGCCGCCCCACCGCGGGCGTCGCCATCGAGCTTGGTCATGATCACGCCGTCCAACTCCAGCGCGTCTTGGAAGACTTTGGCGCTGTTGACGGCGTCTTGCCCGGTCATGCCATCGACCACCAGGTACACTTGCTCGGGACCGACCTGATTGTCGATCCGCTCGAGTTGGTCCATCAACTCTTCGTCGATGTGCAATCGCCCGGCCGTGTCGAGGATGACGGCCCCAATGGCTTCGGCCCGAGCTTTCTTGACGGCGTTCTGGCAGACCGACACGGGATTCGTCGCCCCCGGCTCGGAGTAGACGGGAATGCCGAGTTGCTCCCCCAGCACGTGCAACTGCTGAATGGCGGCGGGGCGCTGCAGGTCGGCGGCCACCAGCATCGGCTTCACGCCGCGCTCCTTGATCATCCGCCCGAGCTTGCCGCAAGTGGTCGTCTTGCCGGAGCCTTGCAGGCCGCAGAGCATCAGCACCGTGGTGCCGGGCTTGAGGTGCAGCGAGTGATCCACGGGTCCCATCAGATTGATGAGTTCCCGGTGCACGACGCCGATGACCTGCTGATCCGGCCGGAGCGACTGCAGCACCTTCTCGCCGACCGCCTCCTGCGTCACCCGGTCCATGAACTCCTTCACGACCGAATAGCTGACGTCCGCTTCGAGCAGCGCGCGCTCGACCTCCTTCAGCCCCTCGCGCATGTTCGCTTCGCTGAGCTTCCCCCGACCGCTCAACTTGCGCAACGCGCCGGACAGACCGTTTTGAATTGATTCGAACATAAGCAGGAGTCAGGAGTCCGGAACGAACGACGAAAAAACGAGCCGAGTGGCATCAGCCGCCGGATAACGCTTCGCCGCGCCATCCAGCGCAGCCCAGAATTTTAGCGGAATCGCGGCCGAATTGAATAGGGCCGAGGTTCGCCCGACGTGCGAAACTTGCGGAGGAAACCGCTGGCCGGTAGGATCGGACAGGGCTGTCATTTCTAGGTTTTGGCCCTTGGTTGCTAAACGCCATCGACGCCTGGGCATTCTGGAACTCGAAACCATTGTAACGCAGGCGTTGCCATGAGCTTCTCGGTCGATATCCGAAGCATCGAAGAATTGGCCGAAGATCAGGACGATCCCCTCCGCAAATTGGTTATCGACGCCTACAAAAATCGGCCGCTCAGTGGGCAGCGAACCGAGACCTTTTTCCAATTCTCATACGAGGCATTGCCTCCTGAACGAACAAGGAATGTCCTTGGGGACATTGGCGATCGCGAGGCAATCGGGCTGTTGGTTGACGAACTCCCAAAGACCGATCCCGATGACCCGTTCAGACCCGAGTTCTTTTCAGTTACTCAGTTGGCTCGCGGGCTGGCCGAAAGATACCCCGAAGTGGAATCACGTTCTCTCGAAGACGTTTATCGCGGGTATGAATCGGGGCAGTTCAATGACGAACAGGTATTCGCGTCGGTCCTTATGGACTTCGCCCGCAATCCCTTGTCCGGCTATCCGGTTGTCGTATTCGGCTGGTAGCAAAAGCATCCGGAACGCAGCCCGCGATCATTGTCACTGTCGGAATTCTTGCGAATCCCGCTACGACGATCATCATCCCATTGTAGAGAAACCCTCGACGACAGCGCCGTCAAGCTATTTGACAGGAGTCCTCAGATATTTTCCCAGCCGCTGCATCCCTTCCGCTGTCGAGACGGCTGGAAGGTAGCCGAAATCTTCTTTCGCGCGGCGGATGTTGAAGTAGTGGGAGCGGCCGAGTTGGGCGGCGAGGAAGCGGGTCATTCGTGGTTCGGTGTTGGGCCGAAAAAGATGGTGGAATGCTTCGAGACCGGTCCCGATAGTCCAAGCCAGTCGCGTGGGAATAGAGCCGCTCACCGGTCCTAGGCCGGCCAGCGCGAGCAGTTGCTCGATCCACTGCCAGCAGTTGACGGGTTCTCCCTGGCTGATGAAATAGGCCCGACCGCCGATCGGCGAGCCGGGGCCCAGCGCGTCGGCGGCTTGAAGATGGGCCGCGGCGGCGTTTTCGACGTACACCATGTCGATCAGATTCTGGCCATCGCCGACGCGGCGCAATTGGCCGGCCCGCTGGCGCTTCAAGAGCCGGGGTACGAGGCGCCGGTCGCGCGGTCCCCAGATCAAATGCGGCCGCAGGGCGCAGGTGAGCAATCCGCCGCTGCCGCTGGCGGCCAGCACGCGCTGCTCGGCCAGGGCCTTCGAATGCGGATAGTGGCAGAGCCAGCGCGTCGCATACGGCGCCGATTCGTCAACTCCGCACTGATCCCGGCCGTCGAACGTGACGCTCGGGCTGCTCGAGTAAACCAGTCGCGTGACACCGTGCCGCCGACAACCCTCCAGCACGTGCTCAGTGCCCAGTGTGTTGACGTCGTAGTAATGCTGCCAGGATCCCCAAATGCCGGTGACGCCGCCGACGTGGAAAACAGTGTCGATTCCCTCGCAGGCCGCGATCATGCGGTCTCGATCGCGCAGATCCCCTTGCACGACTTCGACTCCCAGCCGACGCAGCTCCGGATCGTCCTTGCGGCAGTATCCGCGGACGCGATCTCCCCGGGCAATGAGCTGCTCGACGACATACAGCCCGAGAAACCCGCCGGCGCCGGTCACCAATGCGTGCATTCAAGAAGTTCCGATTTATTTTGAACCGCCAAGGCGCCAAGGACGCCAAGATGCGGCGGGAGAGTTTTATGAGGAGACCAGGAAAGCAGGAGAACGAAGAAAGGTAGCCGGAAATGAACGGGAATGAACTTAGCGCGGCATCGGGCAGCAACAAAAGGAATCGTTATTTGATTGAACAGGAGATAACGGAGGAAACGGAGAGTTTGATTTGCGGATTCTTGATCTCTGTTCCCTCCGTTTGCTCCTGTTCCTCTCGCCCTTCCGACTCCTGCCTTCCTGGCCTCCTCATAAAAACCGCCCTCGTCATGCCGATTCATCGCGGGCCGATCCGGCGAGCGGCCCAGGTTGCCAGTTTCTCTCTTGAGATCTTCACGTTGTGGCGCAGGTCCACTGGCAGCGAGCGATGAATGAGAAAGTGTCGGATGCCGGCCGTCAAGGGGCTGGAGAGAGCCAGAGTCTGAAGTTCGTTCACGATCCGCCCGCGCGCCGCTCCGCGCGGTACGCGGCCGGATTGCAATTCGACGACGATCGCGGGCTGCTGCGCTCCGCGTGGCCCGACACCAACTAGCGCCGAGCGCCGCACCTCCGGATGCCGATTAAAGATCGCCTCGCAAGGGATGGTATACATCGTTCCGCCGGCCGTCAGCACTCGCTGCGCGAGCCGTCCGCAAAACCAGAATCGTCCGTGCGAATCGAGATAGCCGACGTCTCCCATTCGATGCCAGATGGCGCTGCCGTCCGCTATCTTTCCGGTCGCGTTCGCGTCGATGCGAGTGACGTATCGATCGGTAACAACGGGCCCGCTCACGATCAATTCGCCGATCTCGCTCTCCGGCAGTTCAATCGCTTCGGCCAGCTCGGCGATCGGGCCATCGACGATTTGAATCACCTTCCACTGGATGCCGGCGAACTTTCGACCGACGCAAACTCCGTTGCCCGCGTCGGTGCGGCGGCTCGTTTCATGGAGCACTTCGTTCGCCCCAATCGAGGCGACCGGCAGGGCTTCGGTGGCGCCGTACGGAGTGTGCATTTCGCCCGAGGGATGGATGCAACTCTGCATACGCTGCAACACGTGCAGCGGCACCGGAGCGCCGGCCGAGAGCACGCGCCGCAATGTCGTCAGGCGAACATTCTGCTGCTTGCAATATCGCCCGACGCGGTCCCACACCGCCGGCGATCCAAAGCTCTGCGTCGCCTGCCAGTCGTTGATCGTCTCGATCAGCTTCTTCGGATCGACTCGGGCCGGGCGGCTGGCGTCCATGTCTGGTATGACGGTGGTCACACCCATGGCGGCGTTGAAGAGTCCGAATAGTGGAAAGCAAGGAACGTCGATCTCTCCCGGTTGGATGCCGTAAAACTCCTGAATCTCGCTGACCTGATGATCGAAATTGCGATGCCGATAGAGTACGCCCTTCGCCGGGCCGGTGCTTCCGGAGGTGAAGATGATGGCGGCCGGGTCCTCGGCCGTGGTCGCACGCGATTCAAAGGGCGACGTTCCGCAGCACCGAAGCCCGGCAATCGTTTCGCCTCCCCACCACCAGCGCCGGCCGACTGTCACGTTGTACTTCGCACCGAAGAACCGTCCGCCCGGCACCTTCCGCAGGGCATGGACCAGCGGCACGGCGATGAAGCCCTCCGGTTTCACTTCATCAAGGCAATCGAGCAGGCTTCGGCCCCCCATCCGCGGATCGATGAGGATCGGGACCAATCCGGCCTTGAACATCGCGAAGACCAGCGACACGAAGTCGATGCTGGGCGGCACGAACATCGCCAGCCGAGTGCCGGGCGAAATGCCCATCTGCGTTAGCCCAGAGGCGAGCCGGTCGCTGTCTTCATCCAACTCGCGAAACGTGAGCTGGCGATATTGCCGCCTGCCGTCCGGCCGCCAACCGTGCGGCTCGGCCACTGCCACGGCGCTCGGCATCCGCCGGGCCATGGCGCGGAGCCGGCGGGCAACATTGACGGCTTCGGCGGTTTCAAGCGCGGTGGCCATAGCCGATTTTGGATTTTAGATTTTGGATTTTGGATTGCGCGCGAGTGGCCTGTTCTTTACTTCGTGCTGCACGTATTCAAGCACCACTTGCGCAACGTCGATGTCGAGCGCCGCGGCCAGCGCTTTCCAGCCCGGCACGGCGTTCACCTCGATCGCATAGAGCCGGCCATCGCGGCCCGGCAGGAGATCGACTCCGGCGAGCGAAGCGCCGACCGCATCCGCCGCTTGCCGCGCCATCGTCGCCATTTCAGCCGTCAACTCGGTGCGCTCGGCGATCGCCCCGCGGCTGACGTTGGTCCGCCAGTCGGAGTCATTTCGCCGCCGCATCGCAAACATCCGCTGGCCGATCACCAGCACCCGTATATCGTACCCATCGTGCGGAATGAGCTGCTGAACATAGAGCAAACCGCCGAGCCGCGCCGTCGCTTGGAACGCTTGCCGCGCCAGTGCCGGATCATCAAGCCGCATGATCCCGCGTCCCTCCGAGCCGAACACGGGTTTGATGACCACGTCGCCGCCGAGCGTTTCGAACGCGGCCAGGCCTTCCTCGGCCGTCTGGCAAGCGATGGTACACGGCACGGGCAAGCCGGCGGCGGCCAATCGCGCCGTCGTGAGATACTTGTCCACGGCAGCTTCAATCGCCCGCGGCGGATTGATGATGGGAAGGCCCGACGCCTCCAACCGTCCGAGTGCATCCATCCGAAACACGATCTGTTCGAGCGAACCCGGTGGCATCGTGCGGACGAGCACCGCGTCTGAATCGCCGAGGTCAATCCCCTTCGCGCTCACCCGCACTTGGTTTGCCGCAATCGTGGAAACCAGGTCGCCAAAATCGACTGCCGCAATCTCATGCTGGCCCGCCGCGGCGCGGCGAAGATCGTTCAAGTACCAACTATCGGCGCTGGCGAGGACAACCAAGTGCATTGCAGGCCTTCACTCCGCGAACGACCGGTGGATTACGCGCGGCAGCGCGTGGCCAAAGCGAAACGAGTTGCCCGTGTCGAGATTAACGAAGGTCACAACGGCCGGGCTGAACAGCAGTGGATCGATTTTGTAGAAATCGCCGTCATAGCGCTTGAAGATTTCGATGAAGGAAGCGCCGAACTCGGCCGACGCGCTGCTGGGAGTCTTCGGGCCGATCGTGCGCAAGCTGTCGTCGTCGCCGCGAACCCACAGCGTCACCTCCGCGCCGTACAGAATCGCGTCGTTCGTTCGGCCGATGGCCGCCAGATCGTCGCGCGCGACTGGCGGCAGCGGCGCCGTGCCGAAGCCGCTCTCGATCCGGCTTAAATCGAAGCCCAACTCGAACAACTTGTGCAGAGCAGTTTCGACTGATCGGGCGGCGATTTGAACCGTCCCGGCCTGACTGGCCGTCGGCGCCACGAAAACTGTCAGTCGGTCGATTCCGACGCCGCACGCATCCGCGAGCGATTGCAACACCTCGTCGGGCGGTTGCTGCCGTGTCTCGAGCACGCCGACAGCGACGTCCGGCCGCTCGCGAAAGCCGATCTTATCAAACAGCTCCTCCTTACCCGCGGCCGCTCGCATCGGCCCGGATCCCATCGCAAAAAACTGCTCGTGGTGCACTTTCCAACCGGCATACTGCGCGGCCATACACGCCGCGACGGGCGCATCGGTCCGCACCATCACCGCCGGCCCTGGCCACAACTCGGCCGATCCCGGCACGAACTCGACCCGCCCCAATCCGGCCATGCACGCCTCGGCGAGCAACCGCGCGGCCTCCATCCCACCACGCGCCTCGATCCCACAATCAATCACGGTGGCTCTGCCCGCTGCCGACCGGACGCGCAGTCTCAGCGCCTCCGCCTCCGTCGCCATGCGCCGACAAATCAACTCTGCCGCTTTGTTAAGTTCGTATCGCACATTACCTGTCGCAGCGTCGGCTATCGACTCCAGAGCAATCCTGTAAATCCTGTCCAACCATTCTGCCGTGTTTTGGACAGGATTAACAGGATTGTCAAGATTTGCAGGATGTGGCGTAGCTAGAGATTAATCGCCCGCCCGTCAACCGCAAGCGCCGCCTCCTTGATCGCCTCTGGAAGCGTCGGGTGGGCGTGGCAGGTGCGGGCCAGGTCTTCGGCGCTGGCGCCGAAGGAAATCGCGGCGGTGGCTTCGGCGATCAGGTCGCCGGCTCGCGGGCCGACGATGTGAACGCCCAGGATGCGATCGGTTTTTTGATCGGCAAGGATTTTCACTTTGCCGTCCGTTTGGCCGAGCGTGCGGGCGCGGCCGTTTGCGCGGAAGGGGAAGATGCCTTTGCGATAGGCGACCTTCGCGGCCAGCAATTCGTCTTCCGTCTTGCCGACGGCGGCGATTTCCGGCTGCGTGAAGATCACGGCGGGAATCGCGTCGTAGTTCACGTGGCCGTAGCCAGTGACAATCCGCTCGACGCAGGCGACCCCTTCCTCCTCGGCCTTGTGGGCGAGCATTGGGCCGGGGATGCAGTCGCCGATGGCGTAAACCCCGGCGGCAGTCGTTTCGAAGTGATCGTTGACCGGAATTCGGCCTTTCGCGTCCGTGCGAATGCCGACCGACTCCAGGCCGAGGCCCTCGGTATAAGGCACGCGGCCGACCGCCAAGAGCACGCGATCGCACTTCAACGGCTCTGCCCCTTCGCACCGAACCACGCAGCCATCTTTGCCCGCGCGAGCCGAATTGACGCGGCTGCCGAGGCGGAATTCGATCCCCTGTTTCTGCAGCAGCCCGAACGCATCGCGGGCGATTTCGCTATCGGTGCCGGGAAAGATGCGATCGAGGAATTCGAGCACGGTGACTTTCGCTCCGAGCCGGCTCCAGACCGAGCCAAGTTCCAGGCCGATGTACCCACCGCCGACCACGACGAGATGCTTCGGCACCTCGGGATAGGAAAGAGCTTCAGTGCTGGTGCCGATGCGATCGCCGTCCATCTCGATGCCGGGGAGCGTAGCCGGTTGGCTGCCGGTTGCGATGAGGATGTGCTTGGCGGTGAGTTCGGTTGTCGGCGGCGCTGCAAGGGGGACAGTCCCCTTTTGCTGCGCGGACTCCGCAAAAGGGGACAGTCCCCGGCCGGATTCGGACAGTCCCCTGGTCTCGACGGCAACCTTTCCCGGCGCGACGATCCGCCCCGCTCCCGAATAGCGGGTGATCTTGTGCTTCTTGAACAGGCTATCGATCCCCCGACCGTTCGTGCTGACGATCTGCTCCTTGCGGCGGAGCACCGTTTGCAAATCGAATTCGACCGAGCCGACTTTGACGCCATGCTCGGCCAGCGCGTGCATTGTTTCGTAGAACCGCTCGCTCGATTCCAGCATCGCCTTGCTCGGGATGCAACCGACGCGCAAGCAGGTGCCGCCGAGAATCGATTCGCGCTCGACGACGGCGACATTCAGGCCGAGCTGGCTAGCGCGGATTGCGGCAGTGTAACCGCCCGGCCCGCCGCCGATGACGATGAGATCATGCATTTCCAAGTCCCTAGCCCCCAAGCTCTAATCTTTCCGCCTGCGTAGCGCTCTCGATGCCGGCGGCGATTGGCGGCAGCACGCCGGCTTTTTCGAGCATCGGGCGAGCGGCTTTACGAATGCTCGGCAGACGCAGGACGAAGTACAAGGCGCCCAAGAGCGACAGCCCGCCGCCAATCGCCACAGTATACTGGGCGCCGAATGGCGTGCCATACCTGGCGTTCAGCAGCACCACCGAGCCCGCGGCGAAGAGGCTGCCGAC
>DASZFO010000071.1 GCA_035939775.1 Pirellulales bacterium
CCTGAAGCCCGCGAGGATCGGGAATCTGCTGGAGATCTTCCAGCAAATCCCCTGCGGGGACAGATAACAAGGTGAAACCGCCATGAAAAACAGACTCCGTAAACTCATCGAAATAATACGCACCTTTATCAGAGTGGAAAAGTAGACAGCCCTAGTGAGAATCGGGGAAAGTTAGGGGCTCGGGGCTAGGGGTCTTTGGACTCGGGGACGCCCAAGCGCGACTATCGGCAGCGGCCGTCGGGATACTATATTGACCCCTAGACCGCGCTCGATCTTGCCCAACGCCGGGCGGCGACCGCTTTCCGAACCCCGAAACCCGAGTCCCGAACCCCGTGCCTTCTCTCCACCGCATTCTCGTCACCGGCGGCGCCGGGTTTCTCGGCTCCCACCTCTGCGAACGCTTGGTCGCCGAGGGGCACGATGTGATTTGTCTCGACAACTTCTTCACCAGCCAAAAAACCAACGTCAGCCATTTGCTCGAACAGCCGAACTTCGAGCTGGTCCGTCACGACGTGGTTCATCCGATCTGGCTCGAAGTCGATCAGATCTATAATCTGGCCTGTCCCGCAGCCCCCGGCCATTATCAGTTCAACCCAATCAAGACCTTGAAGACGTCGGTCGTCGGGGCGATTAATGTGCTAGGGATGGCCAAACGCTGCCGCGCGAAAGTCTTGCAGGCCTCCACCAGCGAAGTCTACGGCGATCCCGAAGTCCATCCGCAGCCCGAGTCCTATCGCGGGGCGGTGAATCCGATTGGTCCGCGGGCCTGTTATGACGAAGGCAAGCGCGCCGCCGAGACGCTATTCATGGACTACCATCGAATGAACCGGGTCAACATCCGCGTGGCCCGCATCTTCAACACCTATGGCCCGCGAATGCATCCATTCGACGGGCGAGTTGTGTCGAACTTCATTCTGCAAGCGCTCGAAGGACGGCCGCTCACGATCTTCGGCGATGGTTTGCAAACGCGCTCGTTCTGCTACCGCGACGATCTGATCGAGGGATTGATTCGCTTGATGAACGCGCCCGATGATGTTTTTAGCCCGGTGAACCTTGGGAATCCCGACGAGTTCACGATCCTCGAGCTGTCCGAGTTGGTATTGGAACTGACGGGGTCGAAGGCGCCGCTGGAGCGCCGTCCGCTGCCGGCCGACGACCCGACGAAGCGCCGCCCCGACATCGCCCGCGCCCGCGCGACGCTCGGCTGGCAGCCGACCGTTCCGCTACGCGAAGGCCTCGTGAAGACGATCGAGTGGTTCCGAAAGATCGATGTGAACCAATATCGTGCGCCGACACCAAATTACTAGGGGCTCGGGATTCGCGGGCGCAAGCGGAAATTGGGCCAACGGTAAGATATTTTGTTGCTCTGAACGCCGCACCCATCCGTCGCGCCGAGGGATTCTCGAATCCCGAGTCCCGTATCCCGAGCCCCGCTCCCTTATGCCCGCTCCAATCGAAACCGACTGCCGCACGGTTCATTCAGATCTGGCCGCCGGCGCGGATTTTTTGCTTCTCGATTGTCGTGAGCCGGATGAATTTGCGATCGCGAAGATTGAGGGGGCGCAATTACTGCCGATGAGCGAGTTGGCGGCGCGGGTCGACGAATTGGCCCCGTACCGCGACCGTCGAATTGTGGTCCACTGCCATCATGGCGGCCGCAGTCTGCGCGTGGCCAATTGGCTGCGCGGCCAGGGCTTCGATCAGGCACAGAGCATGGCTGGCGGCATAGACGCCTGGGCCACCGAAATTGATCCGACCGTGCCGAGATATTAGCGTCGTTCCAGTTTAACCAAACAACCGAGTCGCTGTTACCGGAAAACTTCTCTCAAGCGGTAGAATCAAATGGTCGAAATAGGAGCGGAAGCATCAGTTTAGCGGCCGGTCGCGCGCGAGCGCAGCTAGCAGCGCGAGTGCCGTATGCAATCGTGGCGAGCGCCGCGCCGGAAGGCCGCTTCTTTCATATTTCGTACTTCGGCCTTCGTACTTCGTACTTAACCGCCATGTCTGCCGCTCCGAACACTTTCGCCTCTCGGTTTTGGTTGGCGATCGCCGACTGGATCGCCGATTTGGGCGAGGTCGTGTTCAATTGGATGGCGACGCTCGGCGACATGGCCCTCTTCTTTCTGCGAATCACCGGCTGGATCGTACGGCGGCTGCCGCGTCGCGAAACGCTGCTGCCGGCCTTTTATCAAACGGGCGTGTTGAGCCTGCCCGTCGTCGCGCTCACCGGCACTTTCATCGGCATGGTGCTGGCGGTGCAGAGCTATTCGCAGTTTCGCCAATTGCACCTAGAGACCCGGCTCGGGTCGATCATCAACATGTCGCTCGTCCGCGAACTCGGTCCCGTGCTGGCGGCCACGATGCTGGCCGGCCGGGTAGGGAGCGCGATGGCGGCCGAGCTGGGCACCATGCGCGTCACGGAGCAGATCGACGCCCTGAGCAGCATGGGCGCCAGTCCGATCCATTATCTGGTCGTCCCGCGGTTTCTCGCCTGCCTGCTCTTGATCCCCATGCTCACGATCATGGCCGATTTCATGGGGGTCGTCGGCGGATTCTTTTATAGTGTCGAGCTGCTGGGGATCGACTCGCATTATTATTGGTCCAATTCGCAAAAATTCGTCGGCGCGTATGATCTCTATGAGGGGCTGGTGAAGAGCCTGTTCTTCGGCGCGGCGATCGCAGTGATCAGTTGCCATCGCGGCTTCAATTGCGATCCGGGGGCCGAAGGGGTCGGCCGGGCCGCCACGAATGCGTTTGTTTACTCATTTATCGCAATCCTTGTTCTGGATCTCTTTCTCGCCATCATTCTTAACGCGATTTATACGATGATCTGGCCGCAGGGAGTGACGCTATTGTGAATTGCGGATTCTTGATTTTGGATTTTCGATTTTGGATTGCGGATTGTGGTCGCTCGCGATTGAGAATCCAAAATCGGCAATCCAAAATCCAAAATCGCTGCTGATGAGCAGTAGGCAAAAAGTGCCATGGCTGCAATTACCAAATCCTCAGAGCCGGCCCAGCCGCTGATTGAAACGCGGGACTTGACGGTCAAGTTCGGGCGGCAGACGGTGTTGCGCGGGCTGAGCCTTGCGGTTCCGCGCGGGCAGACGCTGGCCGTGATCGGCGAGAGCGGGTGCGGCAAGACGGTGCTGCTCAAGAGCTTGATCGGTTTGGTAAAGCCGTCGGGCGGCGCCGTGATATTCGATGGCCGAGATTTGGCGGAATTGAAAGAACACGAGCTGACGCACGAGCGGATTCGCTATGGCTACCTGTTCCAAGGCGCGGCCCTGTTCGACAGCCTGACCGTTGCGCAGAACGTCGCCTTTCCCCTGCGCCAGCACACGGATTCCGATAACGACAAGATTCGTGAGATTGTCCACGCTCGGTTGGCGGAAGTCGGGCTCCCGGAAAGCGTCGCGAGAAAAAAACCGGCCGAACTTTCGGGCGGAATGCGGAAGCGGGTGGGACTGGCCAGAGCGCTCGTCCTCGATCCCGAGGTGATTCTGTACGACGAGCCGACAACCGGGCTGGACCCGATCATGAGCGACGTGATCAATGAATTGATTTTGCGCACGCGCGGCAAGCGCCCGGTCACGAGCGTCGTGGTGACGCACGACATGCATACGGTGCAAAAAGTCGCCGAACGGGTGGTCATGCTCGATTCATTGGCTCGGCTCAAGCCGGACCAACCCCAGATGATTTTCGACGGACCGGCGAAGCAATTGGAACACAGCCAGGATCGCCGCGTGCGGCAGTTTGTGCGCGGCGAAGCGGGAGAACGACTGATGGAGTTGGCAGAGCAGGCGGCGGCGAACTGACAGAGGGAATGAGGACGGAGGTCGGACGTCGGAGGTCGAACAATAGCCGATTCGCTTGCGTTAGCCGGTTCGCTTGCGAACCGAAGTTCACGCGGGTCGGGGTGCGACGGAGTGAGTCATGGACGAACGGATCATGCAATTTCGCGTCGGGGTGGTGGTGCTGGCGGTCGCGCTGATCGCCGGCTTCCTGACGCTCTTGTTCGGCCATCTTCCGGCATCACTCCTGCACAGAACTTACAGCATCTATATCGAGTTTCCCCAAGCCCCCGGCGTTTCCGTCGACACACCGTTGCGCAAGAGCGGAATCTTGATCGGGCGGGTGACGAAGGTCGAGTTGATCGGCGAGCAGCAGGAGCGCGTGCGCGTGACCGTGGCCGTCGATCAGGATTACAAAATACTGCACAGCGACACCGTGCGAATCTCCGCCAGTCTGCTGGGCGACGCGGAACTGCAAGTCGTTCCCGGAGCGGATGCCGACAAACAAGACAACTTCCTCGCGCCGACGGGGCAGCGGGATCCGCGGCGGGGACAATTCGTACCCATCGCCGACAAAGCCGATAAGCAAGCGAACGCTCCAGTCCAACCCGGTGAAACGCTCCACGGGACCGTCGCCAACAATCCGCTCCAGTCGATGTCGAACCTCGAGCCGGAAATGAGCCGGGCCGCTCGAGCGCTCACCACCGCCAGCGATCAAGTGAACAAGCTGGCCACGGATATCGATAAGCTCTTGGGGACGAACAACGAGCAGTTCGATCGTTTGCTGAACAAAACGGAGCGCTCGCTCGACATGCTGCAAAAAACGATGGGGAGCCTCGATTCGATCATCGGCGATCCGGAAGCGAACGCCAAGCTGCGCCAAAGCATCGCCGAGATGCCCACGACACTCAAGCAGGCGCAAGACGCGTTGACATCGATTTCAAGGACATCGGCGCGAGCGGAACGGAACCTGGAGAATATGGAGGGCTTCACGAAACCGCTCGGCGAGCGCGGCGAAACGATCATCAACAACGCGGACCAAAGCGTCCGCCGCCTCGACGAACTGTTGGGCCAGATGCAGCAATTCAGCCGCCAGCTCAATAGCCGCGAAGGCTCGCTCGGCCAATTGATGTACAACCCGCAGCTCTATCAGAACCTGAACGAAGCCTCGACGAACATCAACGAGCTGTCGCGGCAACTCAAGCCGATTCTCAACGACGCGCGGGCCTTCTCCGACAAAATCGCCCGCCACCCAGAACTCCTCGGCGTTCACGGCGCTCTCCAGCAAAGCACGGGGATCAAATAGCACGGGCCGACGTTTAGAACGCCTAACAAATCCGGCGGGGGCTGTCCCCTTTTTGCGCAGTCCGCGGAGCAAAACGGGGACTGTCCCCTTCTCCCGGCCGGATTTGTTAGGCGTTCTTAAAACGGAAATCGCTCGTCCAATTCGGCGGCCGAGAGTTCAACGAGGAAGGTCGCCAGGCGATCGACGGCGTGCTTCATCAGCAGGCGGCCCTTCTCGGCCGTCGCGGCATGAGGGTTTCCCGCCCCGCTATTGGTCGTCAGAAGATGCCAAGGGCGCGTGATCGAGACCCAACCGCGGTTCACGGCCTCGAATCGCGTCGGCCGGGTCGCGCCGTCGTCGGCCGCGAGCGAGCCATCCGGATTGCGGGCCACGAGATGCGGAAAACAGGCAAGCGCCAGCGACGTTTCGACCTCGCCCGCATGATCGTCCGGCGCGGAAAAAATCTCCCGCTGCAGGTCGGCCAGCGCGGTGTACCAATTGCAGAGGAATAACTGGGCGGGTGTCTTGCCGAACAATTCGCGGAGCACCGGCTTGAGATCGTTCCCCCCGTGGCTATTGAGCAGCACGATCTTGTGAATGCCGTGGCGCGCGAGCGAATCGACCAGATCGCGAATCACCGCCAAGAGCGTCGATGGATTGACGTTCATTGCCAGCGGAAACGCCATTTGATTGGTCTCGGTGCCGTAGGGGATCGTCGGCAGCAGGATGACCTCCGCCCCGCGATCGTGTGCCGCGGCGCAAATCTGCTCGCCGATCGCGTCGGCCTCGAACACATCGGTGCCGTAGGGCAGGTGCAGATTGTGCGGCTCGGTCGCTCCCAGCGGAAGCACCGCCACCTCGAACGCATGCTCCTTCACGTAAGCGTAGTTGGTTTCGGCGAGCTTCCAGACGCGAGGCATGGGCATTTCCGAAGCGTTTTGGCTCTTACTGGTCGCGGGGCAGGATGGTCATCGAGCCTTGCAGGCCGGGGCGGAGGAGCTGGTCGCGATTCTCGATTTCGGCCCAGACGCGGAATTGGCCGTTCACCGGGTTGACTTCGGGACTAACGAACGCCACCTTGCCGTGGAACTCCGTTCGCGGCGCGCCGGGCAGATCGACCACGAGCGACACGGGGCGACCAACCAAGTCGCCGCCGGTTTCACGCGAGCTGAGAAACGCCTCGGCCCGCAACCGATCCATCCGCAGGATTCGCACGATCGAATCGCCGGGCTGCACCCACTCTCCGCGGCGGCGCTTGATCTGCACGACCACGCCCGAAATCGGTGCGACCACGCGGCGGCGCTCGATGTTGAACGTCGCGGTATCGACCTCGTTCTGCTTTTGCTTGGCGGTCAAGGCGGCGACCTCCTGGTCTTCCTGAGCCTGCTCGTATTCGAGCGCCGCCTTCTCCTTTGCCAGACGAAGCTGATCGAGTTCCGATTGCGAGACGCTCTTGCTGAATTTTCCGACCGATTCGAGTCCGCGCTGCTCCTCGGTCGTCGCGACCTCGAGCGATTTCTTGGCATAGCGAAGCTTCACGTCGCTGTCTGCCTGCTTCTTGGCGATCTCGAATTCGAACTGGGCCTTGTTCCGGGCCAACACCGCTTCGGTGTCCTCGAGCCGCGCCAGCAGAGTTCCCTCCGTGACCGATTGCCCTTCCTGGACGGCGACGTTCGCCAGCGGCCCAGCCTCGCGCGAGGAAACCTCCACCTGCTCGATCAGCGTCACCACGACGGAATCGACATGAATCGCTCCGCCATTCTGCTCCGCGCCGCTGGCGCGGACGAAGAGAACTAAGAGAACGAAGACTGCGATCGTGCGCTTCATTTTTCACTCAAACTCCAGGACACTCCGGTTCGCAAGCGAACGGGCTAACGTAAGCGAACCGCCTAACATCCGACCTCCGACCTCTCAAAACAGCAGGCGCGATTGGATCGTTTCCCAAAGTTCATGTAGCCAGACGTAGCCGAGCGAACGCCGTCCGCAATGGATTTTGGCCATCACCGTCGCTCCCGGTCGAAGTTGCTCGGGCGGAATCTCGGCGCGATCGAAGCTCACGGCGACGAGCACTGTCGCCCCGGTCGTTTTGTCGCTCTCCGTCGACAGCGCCACTCGAGCGATCTTGCCGTTGTACGTCACTCCCGGCCCCGTTGCCAAGATGAACGACACCGGCAGATCCGTCGTTGTTCCTTGTCGGACCTTGCGCTCTTCGGCTTCGCTCTGCTGCGCGTCCAGCACGTGCCCGATCCGATTGTCGGAAACTTGCAGTTCCAGGACCCAGGGGCCATTTGTGTCCGCGACGGACAGCAGCGCCTGTCCGCGAGCGACCGGCCGGGCCGCCAACAGGTCCTTCGCGTTCCAGGTGAGCACGGCGCCGTCGATCGGGCTATGCAGCTCAAGGTCCAGACGCTGGGCACGCAGGAGTTTCTGCTGTTGCACGAGACTGGCCAGGAGCGATTTTACCTCTTCCTCGTCGGCCGAGAGCTGATTGATCTTTTCGGTCGTGTTCGCCGCGCTGTCGCGGCCTGTCGCCAACCGCGAGGCCTGGATCGCGGAGAGCCGGGCTTGGGCCGTTTGGATCTCTCCCGCCAAGCGGCTGAATTCGAAATCGAGCTGCGGTTTGCGAAGAATGGCCAACAGATCGCCGGCCGCCACCTTCTGATTCTGCTGAACCTCGATTCGATCGACGATCCCGTCGGACCGCGCAAACACTTCGCGGCGCAGCTTCGGCTGGAGTTCGCCGCGGGCTGCGATATCGAAATCCGCCGGAATGACCATGAGCGCGATCGCGGCCGCCGCGACGAGCGCCAAGGCCAACACCGTTTTGGGCAACTGCTTGGCCTGCGCCAACCAGCCGACGCGGCCGAAAGTGCGCCACAGAGGCAGCAATGGAACGCTTTCGTACATCTGGGCGTTCCCCAGCGCCGAACCGCTCTGCCGGCACACGGCCGCGATTCGTTCGCGCTGCGCGGGATCGAAGCCCGCTCCGTCGAATCGCTCGATGATGAGGGCGCCGATCGGCGCTCCATCGGTCTGAGCGGAAACCGAGTCGGGCGAATCGGGGCGGTCCTCTCGCGGCCGGTGCAACGGCAGAACCGCCAAGCCGCGGGCGTGAGTCTCATCCAGCACCCGCTCGAGTGGGACCGCGAGCTGCGGCGGGGAGTCCGCGTGGCCCTCGGCTTGCCAAAACGGCTCGCCCGCCGAGTTCACCGCTGTCGCAAGTTGCTCGAGCGACCGCACGACCTCCGCCCGCCGGTCGAGCTTGTCGATCCCGCTGACGGCCAGCAGCCGGCAGCCCGATCCGATCGCGAGCGCGACGCTCACGCGATCACAGCCGATTAGATCGCGGCCGTCATTGGCGATCGTGTAGGCAACGGCCCGCAGTTCCAAGCTGCCGTGAACCTGTTGTGTGAATCGTTCGAATTGCCGCCAGAGAGTTCCCCGATCGCGCAGCTCGCGGAGTTCAGCATTCCGCTGATGTTCGGCCGCCAATTCGCCGATCGCAGCGAGGAAGCGGAGATAGCCATGTTGGGCAAGTGTGGTGACGTTGGGCCGCTGAAACACCTCGACCAGCCCGGCGGCGCCGGCTTCCGCATCAAGCGGGGCGAGCACCAGCAGATAGTCGGTCGGATTGATCGCCTGCGGCTCGCCGGCGAGAGTTGCACGAGGCGCGATCACGCGCCCCTCGCCGGTCGCAAGCACCGCGGCGAGCAACTGCGTGTGGCGTTGGGCATCCGCCCAATTCTCCGCCAGGGGAATCGCATCAAGGCGAAACTGGCACTCCAAATGGATTTGACCGTCGGCGCTGCGAATCCAAATCGCGCCGCCAACGGCCGCCAAGCCCTCGACCGCCCGTTCGAGAACCAACTGATGAAACTGCCGTCCGGTCAGGTCCGATCCGGCCAGCCGGGCCAGATCATCGACCAAGTCCTCGATCTCTCGGCCGGCAACCGGCTCGGAAGCGAATTCGTGCGGTGATGGCTCGTAGCTCATAGAACTTCCAATATAACCCAACCGCAAGCGGCGGTCGCGGCCCTGGCGCGCTGCCGAACCCTGCCAACATTCTCCGGCCCCTGCCAAACTCCCTATCCTCCCGCAGCGTGATCATGAGCGCTGCCGGCCGCTTGGCAAATTGCGAAAATCTTGCCGGTTGTACCGAAATTGTCGGTATTTCCACCCGTGCCGATGCCGATGAGTAGGTCGAAGAAAGGTCAGTTTAGCGGCGCCATCGGATCGCGCCGCCACCATTCGGATAGTCATGAACCGAATCTCGCTCTCCATTTTGGGATTAATGCTAGCGACGGCCGCTTTGTCGACTGGCTGTGGCGCTCAGCATGCGCCGTTCAAATTCCGTTTGAGCGACGACGCGGACCATTACAACAAGGTGGCGACCGAGATTGAATACCCCAACATTGCTGATTGCCCGAGCGACTCCGCGATCACCTGCCCCTCGCCTGAAGCGATCGGGCCCGACAGTCATCCCACGTATTGGGACATGAAGTTGGAAGAGGCGATGCAATTGGGTCTGGCAAAGTCGAAGGTGCTGCACGACTTGGGGGGCACGGTGCTTCGTTCGCCTCCCAACATTCGCACGATCGCCGATCCGGCCATCATCGACACCGATCCGAAGTCAGGCGTCGAGGCGGCGCTTTCGGAATTCGACGCAACCTTCAACTCGCGCGTCGATTATCAGCGAAACAATCGCTTCATCAACAACGTCTTTTTCGGCGGCGGCACGCGCGACCTGGTGCAAGACACCGACGTCTTCCGCAGCGATATCACGAAGACGGCCGCGACCGGCAGCCAGTTCACTTTCGCGCACAACACGGTTTACGACCACAACAACAGCCCCGGCAACTTGTTCGGCAGCTCCTGGGACACGAATTTCGAGGCCTCGGTCCGCCAGCCGTTATTGCAAGGCGCCGGCGTGGAATACAATCGGATCGCGGGGCCCAAAGGCTCGCCGGGGAACTTGAACGGCGTGTTGATCGCTCGGGTGAATACCGACATCAGCCTCGCCGATTTCGAATTGGGTCTGCGCGACATGGTCAGCAACATCGAAAACGCGTATTGGGACCTGTATTTTGCCTATCGCGATCTGGACGCGAAGATCGCGGCTCGCGACAACGCGCTCGAAAGCTGGCGCAAGACGCATGCCCTGTTCCTGGCGGGCCGCCGCGGCGGCGAGGCCGAGAAAGAGGCCGAAGCCCGGCTGCAATACTTCCAATTCCAGGAAGAGGTGCAAAACGCCTGGAGCGGCCGGCTCAACGAGGGAACGCAAACCAACAACGGCTCCGGCGGCGGCACGTTCCGGGCGGCGGGTGGAGTTCGGGTTTGCGAACGTCGCTTGCGGTTCTTGATTGGCTTGCCGGCCAACGACGGCCGCCTGATTCGCCCCGCCGACGAACCGAGCCTGGCGAAAGTGGTCTTCAATTGGGATGAAATCCTGCCCGAGGCCATCAATCGCCGGCCTGAGTTGCGACGCCAGCGGTGGGTCATCAAGCGCGGAGAGCTGGCGCTCATCGCAAGCCGCAATTTCCTGCTGCCCAAGCTCGACACCTTCGGCCTGTATCGAATTCGCGGTTTCGGCCGCGATCTCAAAGACGGTATGGACAACACGACGGAAAACAGCGCTTTCGCGGATCTTACCAGCGGCCAACATCAGGAATGGGAAGTCGGCATGGAGTTGTCCGTTCCGCTCGGCGAGCGCCAGGGGCACGCCGCGGTCCGCAACGCGCAGCTCGTGTTGTCGCGCGAGCGGGCGATCCTCGACGATCAAGAGCGGCAAGTCGTGCTCGACGTGAGCAACGCCGTGGGCGAAGTGGACCGCGCCTATCAAGCGGCGCAGACCGCGTACAACCGCCGCATGGCGGCCAAAGCCGATGTGGCCTCGACCAAAGCGGCCTACGAGTCGGACAAAGCCCCGTTGGATTTGTATCTCGAAGCACAGCGCCGCATTGCGGAGGCCGAGAGCCTATTTTTCGCGGCCCTCGTGGAATACGAGTTGGCGATCAAGAACTTGCACTACGCCAAGGGCTCGCTGCTCGATTACAACGAGGTCTATCTATCCGAAGGTCCGTGGCCAGGCAAGGCTTACAAGGACGCGGCCAATCGCCAGTCCTCGCGCTGGCAGCCGCACGCGCTGAATTATATCTTCCATCAGGGATCGCCGGTCAGCGGCGGAACCGAGCCGAACTATCCGCTCCCGCCGCCCGTCGGTCCGCTGCCTGGTCCGCCTGCTGGGTCGGAGCAAGTGCCTGTGAAGCCGCTGGAAGAAATCCCTTCGACGACTCCTCAGCCGCAAACGGTCACTCCGCCGGCGACGACCGACCGACGGTCGGCGCCGCCCGGAACAACGTTGCGCGCTTACACTCCGCAGCCGACGGTCCAACCGGCCCGCGCGCCGCAGGGGCAGGTGCCGGCGGGGCAGCAATCGACAGCTCAGCAACCTGCCGCTCAACAACAAGCCGCCCAGCAGCAAGCAGCGCAGCAGCCGCTGGCGCGATCGCAGGATCGAGCCGCCACCGACGCGAACCACCCGCCGCTTGCCCCACAAACGAATAACGCGCCGCAATCGACGTATTCGTTCCGATCGACCGCCGCGCCGCGTCCAACCGTTGCACCTCAGCCGGTCCCAGCGCCGCAGCCGACACAATGGTCGCTGAGGACGGCAACGCTTTCTGATTCACGACCCATTGCAGCGCAACCGGCGACTCCGCGGTTCGCGGCTGTCCAGCCGTCAACTAGCGAGCCGGCGGCAGCGGCATCAGCTCCCTCAGCGTATGGGGAATCCTCATTCCAGCGCTCGCCGGCCGATAACGCCGATCCATCGCGCGAACAGAAACTCAACAACAATTCACAATCGAATGACCTCAACTGGCGGCCACTGCCGGATAAGTCGGCGGCGGTCGAGCGGTGGCCGATTCCGGTGAGCCAGATATCATCGTCTTCTCAACAGACAAACGATCGCAGCCCGACGCGAGTCGGCAGTGAACGGCCGCCCGTCGTCAGGCCGGCGGATCAAACGAGCGCCTCTCAAATGATTCCTCGCGAACCCGACGCTCCGCGTGAATCCGTCTTTGTCTCGTCGGCTCGTTCGCAGCAGCCAGGTGCAGCGGTCGAATCGCAACCGTCACACGCCCGGCCCGTCATCATAAACGACTCAACGGTCCAGCCTCGGCAACCGCTGCCGGCATGGCAATCGACCGAGTCACTGACGAGACGATTGCCACCGATTGTTTCGGCGGCAGATTCCGGAGTGCCTCCAGAACCCGCTCGCTCGGCATCATGGCCGGAATCGACCCTGCGCCCCTTGCCCCCGGTCGGCAACACGAACACGTACTTCGTGGCGCCGGCGGCGCAAAACAACAATTACGTGCGACCCACTTCGTACCCGTCCGATTCAGGATCGACCGCTCAGCCCTGGCCGGCCACCGAGGTGCGCCTGCTGCCTCCAGTGCAATCGACGGACTACTCGACCGCCCCGAGCGATCCGCAGCGCCCCGCGGCGACTCAGCCGCTCCCGCCAACTTCCAAAATCCAGCCACTCCCGCCGGTCAATTCACCGCTCGATCGCCTGCCCCCCGTCGGGCCGTAGGGGAGCTTCAATGCTGAATTGACGGGTGCCATGGCCACTGCCCTGAGTGGCCATGCCTCGTTGGAACTCATGCCCACGCCGAGCCGTGGGCATGGCACCCAACATGTCAAAGCAGCTTTGACGCTCCACAAGAAGCAGTTTCAAAACGCCGCGAGGAACGTCCGCCGCGGCGGGGACTTTCCCCTTCTCCCAACCGGTTTCGTTAAGCGTTCTTAGTTTAGAAACGCGCACGTCATTGTTTCTATAGATTGCCAAGTCTCGCAGAATCTTGGCTACCGTCCTTCGATTCGATTTAAGAGCCTCGCGCGGCGCGGCCGATAGAACCAATACAATTCGGTTGGGAGGACAGGATGGCAGATGCTAGCTAGGCTGTCCTGTTTCAGGATAAAGATCATGGTAAGACGACGGATCGGCCTACCATGATCTTTTTTTGCGCGCCGGGCGAATGAGCCTGGATCAGCGTGCGGTGCCACGCCCGCGCGGGGCGCCCTCCGGGCCCCCGAGCGGGTCGGCGTGGGCATGAGCCGCAACGAGGCATGGCCGCCCAGGGCGGCGGCCACGGCACCCATCAATTCAGCATTGACTCGCCACTAGCCAAGCGTCACCAGCAAGCCCTGGCCGGCCTTGGCGGCCATTGCGACGACCTGTTTCAGTTCGCGGAAATACGTCAAGTATTCTTCCTTGAGGTCGTCTTCGGGTTCGTCCCAAATGCCCGGATAAATCTGTTGCTGTTCCATCTCATTGGCGTCGAATCGCGACCAAAGTTGATCGTCGGAAACGTTGGAGAGCGCCTGGTAAATCTGATTCGTCTCTTCCGGTGCAAACCAGCGGAGCGGCGACTCTTGATCATCGCTGAGCCGCTCGCCGCCCGCTAACAAGAACGCGAGCGGGCCATGACCTTCCCACGTTTCGCCCGTCAGTAGGTAGTGCAAGCCATGCCAGGCCTTTTCGAGCGAAACACGATCGGCCGTGGCGGTGCCTCGCCCCGATATTCCGCCCGACGAATCTGGCCCCGATGAAAGTCGAGCGAGGTCTCCTGACGAAGCTGCCGATACTGAGCAGTACATTCCCATCTTGACATTCCCTCTTTGAGTGAAAATGCGCCCGATTCGGTCCAAAACGCCGGGCGCTATGAAAATATAGCTCCTGCCGCGCCAACTGGCCTTGTCGTTGAAGGACCAGCCCGGAACCGCCGGGGACCGTCCTCGATTTCTCCCTCTCCCTTGACGGGAGAGGGCCGGGGTGAGGGTGTCGCGGAGCAAAACGGGAACTGTCCCCCTCTCCGCAGGCGATTCTCGGATAGGCTCTTAGCCGTCGATGGACCAGCCCGGATTTCGCGATTGCCGAACCAATGGGCGTGGTGACAGTCGGGGAAGTCGACAATCGCGGCGAGGATGGCATCCTTGCTCCGGCTGCCGGCGGTCGGGGATAATCCGGCCATGATTTATCCGCTCAAACGCAAACGCCGATTTCAATTCAGCCCGGCCGGCCTGCTAGAATAACCGCATGGACAACCCCGCGAATCCGCCGTTGAATCCGCCGCTACTGGACGGCTCCGAATCGACGCCGAAGGCGAGGCCGGTGTTTCGCGTCCTCGGGATTGTGGCTTTCATGTTCTTGGGCGTCGCGAGCTTTGGTCGGGCCGTATTCAGCGGCTTCCGCGAAGACTTTTGGTCGGCTGGATGGAGCGCATATTCGGGCTTTGTGTTTGCGGCCATTGGCGTTTCCTGGTATGCGAGATTCCGCCACATGCGGACGAAGTTGTGAGATTGGCCGGCGAACAATGGACTCGAAGCAAGGAGCAACTATGCTTGCCATGCCGCCGGTTCAAACCAGAATTCGAATTGCCCCGGCCACGAATCAAGATCGTGCAGCAGTTTATCGGCTCCGACACCAGGTTTACGCTCGCGAACTCCACCAGCATGCCGAGAATCCCGAGGAACTACTAACCGACGCGCTCGACGGTTTCAACGATTACATTACGGCGTCGCTGGATGGCGAGATCGTCGGTTTCGTCAGCCTCACTCCACCCGGGCACGGACGGTATTCGATCGACAAGTATCTCGCCCGGCAGGAACTGCCGTTCCCTTCGGACGATCGACTGTACGATGTTAGATTGCTGACGGTGGCCGCGGAGTATCGAGGTCGCCCGATCGCTGGCCTGCTGATGTATGCGGCCCTGCGGTGGATCGAATCGCGCGGTGGGACAAGAATTGTTGCCATCGGCCGGCGCGAGATATTGGGCATGTATCTCAAGGTGGGATTTGAGCCACTCGGGCGTGAAATCCAATCGGGCTCGGTCCGATTCGAGCTGATGACTGCGACCACGAGTTCCATGCGTGAGAGCTTAGCCCGTTATAAACCGGCCATGCGTAAGGTCGAAAGTGGAATCGATTGGCAGCTCGGAATACCGTTTCATCCGCCAGCGATCTGATCCAAAACGAGGGCGAAAATGCCCATTGCGTTTCGGCCAATCGCCCGGCACGAACTGAAGAAATCCACGGCCGAACCCGCTCCTGGACGATCTGGACGCGTCGGACGATGTTTTGCAGCTCTTTCCATGAGGGCTTCTTCTCCTATCTCCGGCGCCGATTGAGCCTCGTCGTCGCAAAGCCGGTCCTTTGGAGCCATTCCTTAGCCTCCGTCTTTGTTCCCTGGCCATTGCTGCTGGTTCGGATAAGTTCGTCCAGTTCGTCCGTAATCCACAAGTCATGCGAGCGCGTCGTCGGCCTCTGACACCAGGCGGTCGGTCGGCAAATGTAGATCGTTCATCATCGAAGCCCGTTCCTGCACGCCGCGATCGCCCTGGGCAGCCTTGCTCCGGCTGCCCGCGGTCGGGAAAATGCGGCCATGCGGACCGAGCCGCCTCCGGACGGATTCTTCACTCGCGGTCGTGTAGAATGGCGGGCGGTGCGAGAGAGGCGCGAGGCAGATTATCAGCGTGCCAAGCTCGCGTTCCAGGATGGCGGTGGAGTGCGGCCCTCTATCAACGGTCGCCTCGAAGTCGATCCCGCAGACCAATCCGACAGGTTGCCCCAACCCCCTTTCGCAAACCCTGGAGACTCTTGATGGCATTCTGCCCGAAATGCAAAGGTGTTTTGGACGAGATGGCGTTGATATGCCCTCATTGTGGATTTGATTTTCCCTCGACGTATGTTGAGCGGCGCAATGGCATCGAGTTTTCTCGCCTTGCTGACGTTGCGCTGGTGGTTGCGGCGCTCATTACGGGAGTTGGCTGCGCAGCCGCCGTAATCGGAGTGCCGATAGCATCGTAAACGGACAATGGTTAACGGCGTTGATTGGTTGTCCGATCGCCTTTCTATACCAATTCGCCTTGTTGATCGTTTTTCGTTCGAGTCGGCAAGCTGCAGCGACCCCAAGCCCTCGCGTCCGGCCGCGAGGAGTGAATCAGCCTCACGCTGGCCCCCAGGACCTTTCATTTTTTCAATTTGGAAACCGCACACTAGCCCGACGCGCCAGCGAGGGTTCTGGCTTTCCAAGGGAATTCCCACGCTTGCGCTTCGGGCTAGTGACTAAAGTGGTCGCCCCAAACCTCGTGATATGAAAAAGTAAGAAGCCCTGCGCTGGCCCCAGCATCGCTTGCTCCGACTGCCCGCGGGCGGAGATAATGCGACGATTGGATTCAGCCTGCGCAACCTCATGCAGTGGAGATATCTATGAGTCGTCTCTCGCATCGCCGCCACTTATTGCCCGTATGGACTCTGTTCGTGTCGCTCCTCACTCCGACTGGTTGCGGGCAGAACAACCAAACTCCGCCGAAGGAGAAGGATGTGGAGAAGGAGCTGGACGGTACAAGCACCGCGATCGCATTAGGTGAGACCGAGCCACCGGTCCTCACGAAGGCGATCGCAGATAGAATCCGTCCAGGCTTATCGCAGGAAGAGGTACTGTCGTTGTTGCAGGACGCAGCGCGGAACACACGCGCCGCCGGATCCTTGGATTCTGCGGTCGCCCTGGGCAAGTTGAATGACATTCGATTCGATCTGACCGTTAGTCAGGGCAAGCGGAAGTTGGTGTTGGCTTTCAAAGACCGCAAATTGGTAGACAAGACGCAGGAGGGATTGGAGTAGGACTCGCGCTCAACCGCCCAGAATCAAGCCGCCCGCATCCCGCTGCGTCAACCGTGGGACGTTGAGAATCCCGCCCGGCGATGCGTTGGCCAGTGGGCTGCGGGGATCGTGACTCCCATGGGTCGATCATCTGTTGTCGGGCTGCCCGCGGTCGCGAATAATGCGGGCATGCAAACCGAGGCGCCCCAAGCTGATCGGCCTGCTCAAAAACATCAAGGCCGGCACGGTCGTCTTGGGCGATACGATGAACGGAGCGGCCGCGCGAGCATAGGTATATTGCCTCGCGATTCGCTGGCGGATGGAAAGGCGGCGTTTGGAGCCGTCTCAGAGCCGAAGCCACTGGCCTTCGAGGCGGCTGTCGAGGCACCGTCGGTGAATCCGGAGTACGGCGAGGACTTTTGGATTCCGTTGGTCGGCGTGATGGATCTCGTGCTACCGGAATCGGATGTCCGGTGATCGCCGACTTCAAGACCAGCGGTGGCGGCGGAGAACCGCGACGACTCCTTTATTCCAGCCTAGACGGTTCCTTCCGCGATGCGTCCGAGGACTTCACGCCGCCGTCGGCCGCTGTTTCCCACAAGCCTTCGAGGGCACGCATTACTGCCTGGCGCTGCGGATAGTCATCTGCCCGCTCCTTGGCGGCCGCCGGTACGGCAGCGGTAGCGATCTCGTCCGTGGTTGCCTCGCGCGTGCGCATCACGTAGTCGAATCGCTGCATCTTCGGCCAAGGATCGGAACCCATATCGCGGATTTCATGCACGACCGAAAAATCCTGCTTGAGATAGGTCACATCCGCGCGGACGAAACTGCCGGACGCGCCCTGGTAGTAGACTTGCGCTCGCGGCAAGGGTTCGCCAGGAGTCGGAACGAGGCCGCGAATCGGATCGTGTTCCGAGAGCGACGGAGCATGGCACAGATAGCAGTTGCGCAGGTGGTTGATCCGCACCAATTCCGACTTGACCCAAACGCCCTTATCATTCTTGAACGGCAGACTGGGATCCGGCTGTTCCAGCATTTTGTTCAGTTCGGGAAGCGCCCCGACGTCGTTGACCGCAACTAACGCCCGCGCAGCGTGAATGGCAACCGGCGGCCAGGGATAGCGCAACCCGGCGAGAAGTTGTCGGCGATATTCGGATTTCGGCCGATCCTTAAGAGCGTCGCAAGCCGATTTCCGCACTGCGCTCGAAAGGTCATAGATCGCGCGATCGGCGAGCGCCGCACTGGCCTCTAGGGATTTTATAATATCAAGCGATGCGATCAGTTGCAGCCGAACGGTTTGGTCGTGTGGTTGGAGCATTTGCACGAGCGTCGAAGTGGCCGTGAATTCATGAATGTGAGGGTCGTTGCTCAGGATCGTAAGGAGTTCCGATTCAAAAGGCGCGCCCAATTTGCGGGCTGTTTCGATACTAAGAGCGGGATACCCGCGGCTCGACTCCTCAACGAGCGGCATACGATCCAAGAACCGATGCAGGCCGGACGCAATCTTTTGGATTTCTTCCGCCTCGCCCGGCGACTTTCGACAGGTCGCGCCGCGACGGAACGGAATGCCCGCCAATTCGGGATGGCGCGAGGCAAGGTCGGGAATCAACGAATTCTCCGCAAGCACAAGCACGGTGGTCGACCCACGTTTGCCGGCCGCTGCGTTCGGCACCGACTTGACGATGCCAGGCAACGAAAGCAAATCGAGTTCAATCGAATTCATTTGCAAATCGCGCGATAATTCTTCGGCGCTCTGCACATGATCCAAACCGGCCAATCCTCGATCGACAACCGCTTCGACGAGGTCCCTTGAATTCTGCCGAGCACGGGACAATCGTTTGTCGTTGGCGCGGTCTGGATGCCCAGATGGCAAGGCCGCGGTCGAATGGGCGGTCGGATCTTCCTTCTTGGCAGGCGCCAACGTCTGTAGTGCGTCGCGATGCGCTAGCGTCGGCCGCGGATCGAAATCGAGCGCGGATTCGGAGCCGGACAACGAGATTTGAGCGATAGAGGCGGCCAACAGAGCCGGCGGATGGATCTGCATTGTCGGGGCTGAGAAATCCTGAAGCGAGGGCGTTTGCTCAAGGGCGGGTGGCGGTGCCGCGGGCCAGAAAACTCTTGCCACGCCGAAAACGACTAAAAAAGAGGCGATGACCGTCCCACTCCAAACGGCCGCCCAATTCGTCGCATAGGGAGCCTCGATATGAGTGCCATGCAGCGGACCGGTGGATGAAGCAGGCATTGTCGCAACCTCCAGAGCTTGCGTCGGGAGCGGAAGCAGAAGCGGTCTCTTGCTGCGTGGCGGTGTTTCTTTAGTTCGTTTGGTCGGAGCGGTTTTCTTCCATCGGCCGATATTATCATCCTCACCTGCCGCAGATTGCAAGCAGACGTGGTGCGAGAGACAGGATGAAGCGCTGCGTCAGGCGAGGAGCGCTAAGGCGATTACACCTTGCTCCGGCCTCCCGCGGTAGCGGATAATGCGACAGCGAAGCGGCGTTTTCAGTTTAGAGCCTACCCAAAAACCGCCTGGGCAAAGGGGACAGTCCCCGTTTTGCTCCGCCGACCATCGCGGCGATGGTGCCCGCGCAAAAGGGGGACAGTCCCCGGCGGTTTTCGGATAGGCTCTAAGCCTGCGCTCACTGTCGATCGTCGTCGCGTTGCTGACGGTGGTCGGCGGTGATGTCGGACGGCGGGCTGAGATTGTGCGTGAGCGGACGCGATTTGTCGGGCGGCTAATCACCCCAGACTAGCATCATGATCCTCTTCCAAGCCCTTGGCATCTCAATCGCAGTTGTCGCTCTATGCGGGTGTGCGAATAGCACGCCGTCCCCAACAAGTGCGACAACGCAGCCCACCTTCAACGTGCTCGTCGTCACCTCACGCGCCAAAGACCACTCGAAAATGATCGCGGCCGCGGCTCCCATGTTGAAGATGATGGCAACCGACAACCATTTCGATGTGGATATTACGGATGACGACACGGTCATCAATGATGCCAATCTCGCCCGGTATCAGGTCTTCGTTCAATTGCAGGAAGCGCCGTTTGATATGACCCCGCAGGAGCAGGCGGCTCTACAGAAATTCATCGAGGAGGGGCACGGCTGGGTTGGCATTCATGCGGCTGGGCTGACCGGCCGGGAATTTCTGGCGCCCGGCATGACTTACTGGAGCTGGTTCGAAACCTTCCTGGGCGGTGTGGTCTATTCGCCTCACCCGCCGTATCAGAAGGGCACGCTGGTCGTCGAGGATCACAATCATCCCATCACCAGAAACCTTCCCGACCGGATGGTCATCTCCGATGAGTGGTACGAGTTTGATAAGAGCCCGCGGCCGCACGTTCACGTGCTGGCGCACGCGGATGAATCGACCTACAAGCAGAAGAAGCCGATGGGTGATCATCCCATGATTTGGATCAATGAGAAGTATCGGCGGATGGTTTACATCGCCATCGGCCATGATGCTTCGCTCTGCTTGAACCGCGATTTCGAAGTGCTGGTGCGCGACGCGATCTTTTGGGCGGACTCTCAATAACGAATTCGTAGCTGCGACGCCGGCGCCGCATCCGCAGTCGCAGTCGGAAGAGAATCAATATGAACCGCTTTGGTCGCTGTGCCAATGCGATTGCCTTCTGCATTCTCGTTGGCTGTCAAACTAATAATCCGAAGGTCGCGACTGGTCCACCGCCGTTTCACGTGCTCGTGATGGCTGAGACCGGCGGCGTGCACGCTCCGTTCGTTGCCGCGGCAAAGTCCTGGCTTGCGGATCAGGCGGCAAAGCAGCACTTCACGCTGGACTACATCGAGAACGCCGACCGGATCAACGATGAGTTTCTTTCGCACTACCAGCTTTTTCTGCAACTGAACTATCCACCGTACGGCTGGAGTCCCACCGCCATGGCGGCGTTCCAGAAATACCTGACCGAAGGCAGGGGCGGTTGGGTGGGCCTGCATCACGCATCGCTGCTCGGCGATTTTGATGGTTACCATGTCTGGCCTTGGTATGACCAGTTCATGGGCGGCATCATCTGGAAAGACTACATTCCCAAATTCGCTTCGGGAATAGTCAACGTCGAAGACGCAAATCATCCGGTGATGAAGGGCATCCCGGCCTCGTTCGTCATCAAGAAGGAAGAATGGTACACGTACGACAAAAGTCCCCGCCAAAATGTGCATGTGATCGCTAGCGTGGATGAGTCGACCTATATCCCCAATGGCCGCGTGAAGATGGGAGATCATCCGGTGATTTGGACGAACGATAAGATCAAAGCACGCAACGTCTATATTTTCATGGGTCATTCGCCGGTGCTGTTTGATGACATCGCCTACAAGGCAATTCTGACAAACGGGATTCTGTGGGCGGCAGGGCGGAACTAACAAGCGAAGGCGGACGTGAGATCACTCCGGTAGCCGATGAGCGCGAGCATCGAGCGGCGAATCGATTCAGCCAGATGGCCGTCCCGCGTTATGCGGCTGAGAGTATCCCTTGCTCCGGCGGCCCGCGGTCGGGGACAATGCGGCCATGCTAGCCCAAATCGAAACGATCGACGTGGGGATTCTTCTTGCCGTCGTGTTGATCCTCATCGGGAATAGATTGCCTCTCGTGCTGGGCCCACTCCGATGGCTTCGCGATTAACAGTGTCAGCCGGGCGTTTGCGTTCGCCCAGAATCGAGCCGCCCGCGTCCCGCTGCATCGACCACAGGACTTGGTATGATGGGGGTATGGACGCGTCCTCTCCGTACGATTCTTGTTGCGCTTTCCAACTGATGCTGGCGATCGCGTTTCTGTCAGGGTGCGGCGGCGCCCCAAGTGACAATAAGGCGAAAGATGAAAACTTGAGCCATACGGACAGTCTCGGAGGCCGCGCCGAGCCACAATCCGCAAGCGCCCTACTTTCCTCCGCTGATTACGCGGCATTCCGTCCGGGAAGATCAAAGACCGAAATTCTCAATGAACTCGATTGGCGCGGCAATTTCCAGACGGCGACCGAATATAATGGAAAAAGTGCTTCTGCGATCAGCTACGGCGTCGATGGAGGACCCTTGAGCAACAACGGCCGCGAGATTTGGGCGATATTTGTTGACGATAAGTTTGAAAAACTTGTCGAACCGCCACCGGGGAACCCGGAGTGGGCTAAAACCCCGCGAATCGAGATCGGCGACTTTGGCTACCTCAAGCGTGCGACCGAGAGTAACGCCGTCAGAATTGCCGATCTGGAAAAGGAGATAGCAGCACACCCTGCTCCTTCGCATGTGGACTGGGGCCTAACGGCGGTTTTTCTTGCCTTCTCGCCAGCGCTTGAGGCGAAGCGCGCGCCTGCCTTGAAAAAGAACAGAGCGCTACGTGATGAGTATAACGCTGCACGGCTGAAGATTGGGATGACCGAGGCCGAGGTCGAGTCCATATTTAAGGCGAAGCCGTTGCGATCGGGCGAGGTGAAAGCGGGCTCATTCAAAGTCTACGGGAGTGCAGAGTCGCTCGACATCACGGCTTATCTTCACTATTCGAATGTCCTGGTGTTATTCCGTGAGGGCAAGCTCGTGGGAGTCGACAGCGGGGATATCCCTGGAGGGGAGGACGGGCTTCGACGGATTCGGGAAGGCTTTATTTATTTGCTTCCTCAGCAGAACTAATGATTGAATGGCCCTGACCTCCCGCATTGCAGCACGGAGTGAGTCAGCACGCCACCCCGCGTATCTCTTGCTCGGGCTGCCCACGGTCGGGGATAATGTGGCCATGCAAGACGAGCCGCTGAAAGCGAGAATCGCTGTCGCTTAATGCTGGGTCAACCAGCGTCGGTCGGCATATCACGAATTATCTATCTCCCAGAAGGAGGCCCGCATGGCAGTCCATGTCCACCACGCGTTCGAGAAGGGTGACGATGACAGCGGCGAGAACCCGATGGAGAAAATGAGTGAGATGTTCGGGCCGGGTCACGTCGATCAAGCCGTTCGCTCCGCGATTCTGGCGTGCTGGATGGCGCTGCCCAAGGAACGCCGCAACGTCGAAGAAGTCGAGAAGGAAGTGCGTCGTATCTTAGAGCGCGCGCTCGCCAACTTCCGCGAAGACGCGACATCGTTCGGCCGTCATTAAGCGGAACCGATCTTGAACAACCCACGCGACGGCCGCCGATAAGAACCGCCAACAACCTCACAACCTCGAACAGCCTCCGCACGCGGAACTGGAAGCGGCGGCGGATTGGCCCAAGGTTCTCGGCGGGGTTTTTCACGCGCTGGTATAATGCGGCCATGAGCATGTCGTTTCAACTCTCGAAGCGGACGATTTCTTACGCCTTGGGGTGGCTGTGCCTGGCGATAGCGGCCGGTGGGTGGGGAGTCATCTCAGTCGGCGGTGATTCGACAGTAACGGCCTTTGGGTTCATACTCGCCTTCAACTGTTTTTGGGCGGCGATTGAATCATTGCGCGGGCGTCGTTTCGCCCGCATCGCTCTTGATCGGGCGATTCTCGTACTTGTAATGATGATGGGCTATTGGATCTTGCGAACCATACCGCTGTCGGACAGCGACCCAGGGATGCCCACCGGCTAGTTTTTCCTTGGCAAATCGGCACCGGTATCACCGCCCGGCCGCGCGTATCGCTTGCTCCGGCTGTCCGCGGTCGCGGATAATGCGGCAATTCCCGGAGATCGCATTACTCGAATCGTTGGAGGGCCTGGAATGCGCAAGTTGTTTTTCGGAGCCTTTGTCCTGGCCGTTTCACTAGCTCGTGTTGCGAGGGCCGACGATCAGGCCGACGCCAAGGCGATCCTCGACGACGGCATCAAGGCTCATGGCGGCGAGTCTGAATTGCTCAAGTTGACTCGTCTGCACTGCAAGAGCAAGGGCACATGGTACGACGGCGACAAGCAGACTCCCTGTTCCTACGAGACCTACTTTGACGGCAGCGACAAGGGGCGGATTATGTCGTTTGATGAAGACAATAAACTCAGGAGAATCGAGGTTTTCAATGGCAAGGACGTGTGGGAGAAAGACGACGACCAGGAGACCGAGACGCTTTCGGGCGAGCGACTGAAGGACCGACAGGAATTGATGTACGACAACTGGGCAACCCAGCTTTTTCCCTTGAAAGCCGAGGATTTCCACTTGTCCATCCTCGACGAGACCGAGGTTGACGGACGGAAGGCAGTTGGCATCCTTGTCAAGCACGAGCGACACGAACCGTTGAAGCTGTATTTCGACAAGGAAACCCATCTGCTTGTGAAGGTCCAAGGCAAATTCAAGAACCTGGACGACGGCAAGGAGCACGATGAAGAAGCCGTTTATTCGGACTATCGAGACGTGCAGGAGACGAAGCAGCCATTCAGGTGCAAAACGTTCTCGGACAAAAAAGCGGACACTGATCTTCATCTTACGGAAATGACGCCATACGATAAGCCGCTCGACGAAAAGTTGTTCCTCAAACCGTGAGCAGGTGACTCGGCTGGCACGGCCAAGCATCCAGCCGCCCGCGGTCGGGGATAATGCGGCCATGACAATCCAGTTCGGTCTGAGAGCAATCTACCGCAACATGAGCGCCGCCAAGTTCACCATCGCGTTTTGCGTTTTCGTAGCGCACGCAGGCGTTGCGTCGGTTCCCGACGGATTGTCGTTACGCTGGCTACGGGCGGCGCGGGCGTGCGGGCAAGTCACCGAACCAAAGCCGGCGGATCATCGAGTCTCGGGCGAACTAACCGGCCGATTCCTCGTTCACGGAAAGCTTGCTCCACCGATTGTCTTTGGCCCGATCATGCCGCGTACGGGCAAGCGGATTACGGATGACTCTCTTAGCGTGTCCGGCGAACAGCAGGCGCTAGCGAACGTTATCGTGTATTTGGCGCGCGGCGCCGACGGCGGGCGACCACCCGCGATCGCCGACGAGAAGCCGAATTCCGACCCGGTCATCATTTCGATCTTCGATGGCCACCTTGTCCCCCGCGTGGTCGGCTTAAGAGACACCCAGGCGCTCGTTATCGACAACTTTGACGATGACTCGTGCTTTTTCAGCTTCAATCCGACAGAAATTGGCCCACGAGTCCGCGTCGATTCCATGTCGCGGGCAGTCGTGCGAGTTACCAAGGCTCGGCGGTATCCGGGCGAGATCGAGTGCAATGCCCATGATTGGTTGCGAGGATTCGTCTATGTGTCGGATGATCCGTACTTTGCCGTCAGCGACGACGACGGGCGATTCACCATCAAGAATGTTCCGGTCGGGCAATGGGTGTTCGCCGCATGGCACGAACGGGCATCCAAGCTTGACGATGTTTCTATCGATTCCAAGCCGGCCAAGTGGAACCACGGGCGATTTACGCTCACGATACGCCCCGGCGTTAATTCCTTGGGAACAGTCGAAATCCCAGCCGAGACGTTTGCGCGATGAGCCGGGACTTATCGTTACTCCAAGTGACTCGGTTGGACTCGCTTGCTCCGGTTGCCCGCAGTCGGGGATAATGCGGCTATGAGCATGCCGTTTCAATTGTCGATTGGACGGATTCTCCGCGCGATGGCCTGGCTGTTGCTGGCGATCGCGGCCGGTCGGTGGTGCGTTAATTCATTAGGCGGCAGTTTTCATGTAACGTTTTTGGCGTTCGTAATCGCTTTCGGTTGCGTTGGATCGTCGGTTGCATCCTTGGAGGGTCGCGGTCTTCAATCCATCGCCGGCCACTGGGCCTACGTTGCGTGCATAATGGCGGAAGCCACCTGTCTTCCGTTTGCGTTGCACGCGATCATCCCTTAACCGCATCTTCGTTGTCGAATTGGCGGCAAGAATCCCTCGCTCCGACTGCCCGCGGTCGAGGACAATGCGGCCATACTAGCCTGGATGGAAACGATGGACGTGGCGATTGTCGTGACCGTCGTATTGCTTCTCAACGGAAATAGCTTGCGCCGTATACTGGCGACGCTGCGACGGCAGTCGCGTGCGTCCGGCGGCGCCAACCGCGGGGCTCACGCAGATGAGAAGCCTCGCCGCCGATTCCAATTCAGCCTGCGAACACTGCTGATCGGCGTCACGCTGCTCGGCGTGGCGTGTGGCTATATTGCGCGGCAAGCGGAGATGGTTCACGACCGGAGGGCGGTACTGGCAGATATCGAAAGCAACGGTGGCGGCTTTTTTTCTACCGTCCGCACTACGGCCGGGTTCTGGAACCGGTTTCCCAACTGGCCAGATCAAGCGATCGCGTCGATCGGCAGCAAGGATCAACACGACTCGCCTGCCGGAACGATGATGCGGACGATTCTTGGCGACGAAGTCGTCGTGGTCATTTGGCTGCCAACGACAGTCCCTCGATCAGAGCAGGATCGGATTAGGAAGTTTATTCCCGAAGCCTATTTGTGGAAGTTCTAGCGACAGGCGAGCAAGCTCTGCCGCGCAGGCAATCCTCGGGCACCTCCCCTGCCCGGAGTCAGTCGCTCAGCGTCCCGTGACTCCACGAATCGCTTGCTCCTGCTGCCGGCGGTCGGGGATAATGCGGCCGGAATCTGGCGGCCCGTTGACGCCACGTTCAAACGCAGTCAACAATTGTCAGGCGTCATTGAGCATCATGCGGCTTTCCCACATCAACGTGACCATGCCGAAGGGATGTGAGGACATTGCGCGTTCGTTTTATGCCGGGCTTTTGGGTTTGCGGGAAATCCCCAAGCCGGAGCCGATACGCGATCGCGGCGGTGTTTGGTTTGATGCTGGCGGATTGGACGTGCATGTTTCGGTGGAGGAACAGCGGGCGGGAGCCGACTCCTATCGACACTTTGGTCTTGAGTGTGCTGACGTCGACGGATTGCGAGCGAAGTTGCAGGCCGCCGGCGTGACGACGGAGGAGGGACGCCCGGCGCCGTGGCGGCGTTTTTTCGTGCAAGATCCGTTTGGAAATCGGATTGAGTTTCACGAGACCGGCGGATTACGAGGATGAGATTAAGAGTCTGTCCGAGAACCGCCGGGGACTGTCCCCCTTTTGCGCAGTCCGCGGAGCAAAACGGGGACTGTCCCCTTTGCCCAGGCGGTTCTCGGATAGGCTCTAACGATGCAATCCCATTTCTTCGAGCAGTCGAAGCCCAACCGCCGCCGCTTTCAATGCAGCCTGCGGAAAGCCCGCCGTTGGCCATTGATTCAGCGACAAGATCTTAGGACACTATGTTGAGCGCGATCGATGATTCAGCGCCGCCGCGCAGCGGTCGTCAACTCGAAAGGACACTCCATGTCAAAGACTCGTCGAGAATTCTTGGCTGCGGCCGCAGTGGCTGGCACGGCAATCGCTGCTCCGGCGCTTGCGGCCACACCGCAGCAGGAGCCGACGACGCGACCGGCCTCTTCGCAGCCGCTGCGTATCGGGTTGGCGACATATTCGCTCTGGCAGTTCCGGAACCCGGACTATCACAGCGTCGAAAAGTGCATTGATCTGGCCGCCATGTGGGGATTCGACTCGGTCGACGTGCTCCAGGTCCAGCTCGAGCACGACGACTTTCCCTATCTCCAGCAGTTGAAGCGGCGGGCGTTTACTCAGGGCCTCGACCTGCACGGCTTTTCCACGCACCAGACTTTCCTCACGGCCGATGCCGCCAAGCGCCGCACGAACGTCGAGCATACGATTTTCTGTCTCGAACAGGCGTATGCCTTGGGCATCCCCTCGATGCGCGTGCAGACCGGCACCTGGGGCACGAGCAAGGATTTCGACGATCTGATGGCTCACCGCGGGATCGAGCCGACGCCCGCCGGCCGCACGGAGGAAGAGGGCTTTAAATGGGTGATCGATTGCTTCCAGCAGTGCATCCCCACGGCGGAGAAGTGCGGCGTGACGATGGGCCTGGAAAACCATTGGGGCCTCGGCCGCACTCCCGAGGGCGTGCTCCGCGTCGTTGAAGGAGTGAACTCGCCGTGGCTGCGCGTGACTTGCGACATCGGCAATTTTCTCGAAGACCCTTACGACAAGCTCGACGCGATCGCCAAATATGCGACGTTGGTCCATGCCAAGACGTACTACGGCGGCGGGCTTTGGTATTCGCTCGACCTCGACTACGCCCGCATCGGCGCGATGCTGAGGCGGCACAAGTACCACGGCTACGTGACGCTGGAATTCGAAGGCAAGGAAGACCCGCGCAGCGCCGTGCCCAAAAGCCTATCGCTGCTCCGCAGCACGCTCGTGGTCGATTGAATGGCCCTGAGTGACATCGACAGACTCGTTTCATACGGCGACTCCGACGTAGGATGCGTCGAGCGAAGCGCTAAGAGCCTATCCGAGAACCGCCGGGGACTGTCCCCTTTTTGCGCAGTCCGCGGAGCAAAACGGGGACTGTCCCCTTTGCCCAGGTGGTTCTCGGATAGGCTCTAACGCATCGTGAAGCGGGAGACAACTCCCGGTGCGTCCGCTCGGACTTGACGCACCCTACGCGACTCGCACGTCAGCACTGGCCGACTTCGCTGGCCAGTGCCACCGGGCGCGCCTGAGTGTACTCCTCACGCTCCATCGTGAGGATCGTCGCCTCGCGGAGCATGACGACTACACTGATGCGAGCGCCGCACCATCGCCATCGCACCGAAGAGCGCGAGCACTGCCAACACAACCGTCGAAGGCTCGGGCACGGCCGAGGGATTGCTGGCCACAGTGGCGCCGCTCGCGAATGGCCCGGCCGGAATCGGATTGCCGCTGAAGCCTTCGACACTCGGGGGATCTAAGCCCGATGGACCCGGCGCGCCGTAAGCGAACGGAGCGCTCGACTGCAAAGAACCAGCCACGGCAAAGCCGCCCGACTCGCCCAGCGGATTGCCCGAGGCATCGCTGGCGTCGATTGTCACTAGGGCGGGGCTGCCGGCCGCACCGCCGATGATTAGCGCCCCCTGGACGATGTGATTAGCCGTCAGATCGCTGCCGGCATTGACCTGAGTGGTTCCCGAGCCATCAATGTTGCCGACTTGTTGATGCGTGCCGGAGACGAGGATGCCGGCGGCGGCGCTGCTGTTGTTCATGATGTTCACTCGACTGGATCCGCTACTAAGCGCCGAGACGGAGCCGGCCAGTTCCAACGTCGCGCTGTTGTTGACCTTCGCGGTGACGCCGGTTCCAATCGTGGCCGCGCCGCTCGTCGCCTTGAACCGCAAGGTGCTCGAATCGTTGACCACCAGCGAACTGGCCGCGTCCAGCCTCGCGGCGCCATCGACTTCAAGCGTCCCGTTGCCTCCTTCGGAAAACGCGGAATTGGCGTTGTTGGTGAACGGGCCGCCGAACGTGCCGCTGGAGCCGCCAGCGAAGGTGGCTGTGGTGCTGATAATGTTGAACGTTCCGCCGCCGTTGTTGGTGACGAGTCCAGTGAAGATCGCCGGGTTGTAAGCGACGACGATCGTCTTGCCGTTTTCATTCGTGACCGGGCCGTTCACGGTGGTCGTGCCGCCGCTGAGTGTGACGCTTCCATTGTTGTCTAGCCCCGCGCCGCCGGTGCGGAAAATGCCCCAGCCGCTGATTTGGCCGGTGTTGTTGAGCGGCTGGCCGCCATTGTCGAAAGTGCCGCCGGTGAGATTGATGATCCCGGCGTTGGCCACTAGTCCGGGGACGACGACCAGTTGATTGCCGGTGCCAGCCGTGAGCAATCCGGTGGTCGGATTCTGCACGGTGCCGGTGACGGCCAGGATTCCGCCGCCGAACGCCTCGATGGTGCCATTGTTGACGACGGCGTTGCCGAGATTGCCGACACCGCGGATGCTTCCCATGTTGTTGATCGCGCCACCGGCGAGACTGGAGTTGAAGCCGGTCAATTGAATCAGGCCGGTGTTGGTGAAGGCCTGAACGACGTTGATCGTACCAGACTCGGGCACGAGGAAACCCGCGTTGCTAAACGGGGTGGCGATCGTGCCGTGCCCGCCGATCGTGCCCGCCGCGTTGTTGTTTAGCGTGGACGTGCCGGCGACGATTCCGCCGCTCAGGTTGATCGCGCCGGAGTTGGCCACGCTTCCGCCAGTGAGCCGCAGTTGTAGGCCCGCCGCAATGCCGATATTGCCCGCGTTGGCGTTGGGGCCCGCATTGCTCAAAGCGAGGTTGCCGCCGCTGATTGAGATTTGGGCATTGTTGGTGAAGCCAGCGGAACCGCCGATCGCGCCGGTGCCCGCGAGCAGGGCATTGTTCAGCAGAAGTCCGCCGCCGTTGATTGTGCCGCCGGCAAGCGTGAACGTGCCTTCGTTATCCAGACCGGCCCCATTGAGAGTGAGCGTGATTCCGCTTCCTATCGCCAGGCTCGTGTAGTTAATCAGGCCATTGGCGGCGGTGAAGGGGGCGTTGAAGGCCACGGTTCCAGCATTGATTAGCTGGCCGTTGAACAGACCACCGGCGTACGTGAATGTGTTCTGGTTTTGGAGTGTGCCGTTGAAGGTGCCGCCAACCTGTGCGAATGATGCGAAGGAGAGGCTGCTGCCGGCGTCCTGGGTGAGCGTGCCATTGGGGTTCAAGGTGATCGAGCCGCTGACAACATGAGAACTTCCGGCGCCGAGTTCGAAGCTGAACGAGCCGACGCCGCCGAGTGCCTCGTTGCCGGTGACGATCAGCGTCTGGTTGGCCGCTAACGTCAACGCCGCGCCGAAGGCGGCGGAGGTGGAAGTTGACGCGGCGCTGGAGTCCCACGTGACACTGGATGTCAGGTTGAGGGTGCCGCCGGTCCAATTCAAGAGGGCGGGAACGCCGTTGAAATTGAGTGCCGCGGCATTGATCGTTCCGCCGCTGAGATTGATGACGCTGCCGGCCGTGTTGAACGCAACGAGCGTGCCGCCAACCGTGAGGATGCCGGTGTTGCTGACGGCCAAGACGCCCGTGCCGCCCGGACCGGATCCGACAACGACAAAGCCGCCAAGGGTAGCGGTGCCGCCGCTGAGGGTGTAGGTGCCCATCGAACCGGCGTTGCCACCGAGGTCAATGGCGCCACTGACATTGGCGCCGCCGGTTTGAGTGAACACGCCTGTACCGTTGAGGCCAATCTCCTCGTCGACACTGGTCTGCAGATTGCCGGCGTTTAAGGTGTAAGAACCGCTCGTCGCACTCGCGTTTCTGCCGAGGTAGAGGGTTCCTCCTCCACTTCCTCCACCGGATCCGCCACGGATGGTGTTATTCCCACCCGTCTGGACGAAGGTGCCTGCGCTGCTGTAGCCGACGTATTCGCTACCACTGGAAATCAGTAGATTGCCGCCGCTCAAAGCATACATCCCTCCCGTCCCAGCGGCGTTGTAACCGATGAATAGATTCGCATTACCAGTGTTCGTGCCGCCGGTCTGGTTGAAAACGCCCGTGCCGACGTCGCCGACGTATTCGTTCGTGTTGGCTACCAGCGTGCCCGTGCCGCCGAGATTGTAGGTGCCCATGGCGCCGGCGTAGGTGCCGACGTCAAGAAACCCGGTGGCCGTGGCGATCGTGTTCGAGCCGGCCGTCTGCGTGAACGTGCCCGTGCCATATAAGCCGACGTATTCGGACTGGTTAGCCACGAGCGCGCCTGTGCCGCTGAGCGTATAGACCCCCGTCGAGCCGGCGCCGTAGCCCACGACAAGATCCCAACCGGGATTCGTGGTGACGGTTCCAGCGGTTTGATTGAGCGCGCCCCTGCCCGCGGTCGGACCGACGCCGGAATAGCCGCCGATGAGGATCCCGTTGGCGGTCAGACTGTTGTTGTATGGTATCGAGAGCGTCGCGGTCGTGGCGCCCGCTCCGGTCAAATCAATCGACAGCAAACCAAGCGAGGGCCCTTTGATAATAAAGCCATCGTACGTCACCGTGCGAGCGACTCCATCGGTGAACACGATGTTTACCGTGTCGCCGGTGGAAGGCGCACCGACAGGTGACCAGTTGCCCGGCACGGTCCAGTCGCCGTCCCCGACGTTCCAATTGCGAGTCACTGCGTGGGCCGGTTCGCCGCGGAGAATCAAGAGCACGGCGGCCAACGCGACGGCGAAACGATGCGACCTGCGCATAAATGCGCTCCTCGTTGCAAGAGTAGAAGAGGCGGCAGCCACCGTTAGGCTAATACCCACGCGCGACGAATGCAAGGAAACTGAGATCGGTTTCACCGAGCACGGCGCCGGCGTACGATCCCCTCGCCAACTACGCTCGAAAGCGTGACGAGCATCAGAACGAGCGCGGACGGCTCGGGAACCAACGATGCGTTGCCGCCCACGGTGGAAGAGCCAAGCAACGAGATCTCTGGATCGGCGCCGCCGCTGGTGCCGCCGATCGAGTTAGCAGAACTGATGTCGCCCGCTCCAAATGGGCCGCTGGGTATCAACGAATCGGCCAAGACAAGTCCGCTCGACTGATCCAAAGGATTGCCCGAGGCACCGCTGGCGTCGATCATCACGAGGGCCGGCGATCCGGCCGTGCCGCCGATCACGAGCGCGCTTTGCACGATGTGATCGGCGGTTAGATCGCTCCCGGCGTTGACCTGCGTGGTGCCGTTGCCGTCAATCCCGCCGACGTGCTGATGCGTGCCGGAGACAAGGATCCCGGCGGCGGCGCCGCTGTTGTTCGTGATGTTCACGCGGTTGGAGCCGGAGGACAGCGCCGAGACCGAGCCAGCCAGTTCGAGCGTGGCACCGCTGGAGACGGTCGTGGTCACGCCCGTGCCGATCGTGGCCGCGCCGCCAATGAAGATGTTGAATCGCAACGTGCCGCCGTTGACTTGCAACACGCTGTTGGCGTTCAAGGTTGGGGCGCCATTGAGTTCAAGAGAACTGTTGCCGGACTTAATAAACGCACCCGAGTTAATCAACAGACCGGGAAACAAGGTGTTCCCGCTCGATTGACTGTCGGTTAGCATGACTCCCGCGGCGACGCCGAGCGTCGGAACACTGCCGGAGAGCGTGCCGGAGAGGCTGCTCACGGTCTGACTATTGCCGAGGTTGACGGCTGAGACGGCCCCGCTGATGGTGCTGATCGTAAGCGCGCCGGTGCCGATTGTGCCGCTGCCGGCCGTATTGAGCGTCCCGCCCATCACGGTAGTGGCGCCGCCGAGGCTGTTCGTACCCGAAAGCGTGAGCGTGCCGGCGCCAGTCTTCGTAATCGAACTATCTGAGCCTCCGTCGCTGACGGCGCCCAAAGTTAGCGTACCGGTCCCAGCGCCATTATTGGCAACATTGAAGGCAACATCGCCGGCCAGCGTCGTCACCCCGATAGTCAGGTCGTACGCCTGGTTCATCGGAGCAGTCGTGGCGGTGACGTTCAGCGCAGTGCCCATGCCCTTGCCGACGCTCAGCGTGCCGATCGTCACCGTTGGTCCCGCAGCGGTGGCGGCCACGTCGATCGTCGAATTGATCCCGCCATTGAGCACCACGTTGTTGACGGACACCGCCGGAGCCGTCACGGTGTAGCTGAATTTGCTGATCGTCTGGGTCGAGACATCGTAGCCGGTCCCGCCGCCGAATCCGACGTAAACGTTGTCGCTGCCCATCGCGGCCGCCAGGTCGCCGGCCGAGTAGACGTGAGTAAACGTGTTGGTGGTGTTCTCCTCGTTGAGCGTTTCGGTGATCGTTTGGGCGATTGGATTGAACGCGAGTGAGACGTCGATCGGAATGCCGCTGACGAGATTGACCGGCGCGACCGGCAGATAGGTGTCGTTGTTGGGATTGCCGTTCGTGAGCAGGTTCGTGCCGATCACGTGACCGGCCCAGATATTCAGTGCGATCGCGACGCTCGGCTGGACGGGTGTGCCGTTTTCCGAGGTGTAGGCGAAGCCCCCGCCCAACCCGCCGATGGCGTTCAAACCTCGCGCATCATTTTGCAGGACGAACACGACCCCATCCGCGGCTGTCGCCAGATTCGGGCTGCTTGGTGTGTACGTATACGAGGCATTGAAGCCATTGGCGCCTAGCGCGATGGGCTGAAGCGTATTCGAATAGGCCGCGCGAGCTTCAAAAACTGCGCCGTCGGTCAACGTGAGCACATTGCTGTTGATCGGGTTGCTGGTGATCGCCGTGTTGTTGACGGTCCAACCGGTCCCGGCGCCGGTGACACTCGTGCTCGTACCGCCGAAACCGGCCAACGAAGCCGTGGCGACAAGAGCAGACGAGGCGCGCAACGTGCCCCCGTTCAGGACCACCGTGCTCGTGCCCAGGACAGTGGAGTTGGCCAGTTGAAGCGTCCCGGCGTTGACGGTGATGGCGCCGGAGAGGCTGTTCGTGCCCGAAAGCGTGAGCGTGCCGGCGCCGGTCTTCACGATTCCCGCGCTGCCACTGATCGGGCCGGCCAAGGTGAAACTGTTTCCGCCGGCCACGGTCAGCGTGTTGCTCAGGGTGACGGCGTCGCTGAGGGTGTATGGCCCGTTGCCATCCGCTTGCAGCGTTCCGCCGCCCGCCGTAAGTGTGCCGGTTCCGAGCGCGTTGTTGTTTCCAATGACGACTGTCCCCGCACTCAGCGTCACGCCACCGGAGAAGGTATTGTTGCCGCCGAGAGTCAGGGCGCCGGCGCCAGACTTGGTGAGGGAGCCCGTGCCGCTGATGGCACCCGCATAGTTCTGGGCATTCGGGTTAGCGAAAACCAGCGCGGCATTGTCGGTGATGTTGCTTGCAACCGAACCGTTGTTCGTCGTGCCGTCGCCGAGCTGCAGAGTTCCAGCGCTGATCGTGGTGGTGCCGGTGAAGGTGTTGTTGCCGCTCAAGGTCAGCCTGCCGGCGCCAGACTTGGTGAGGGAGCCCGTGCCGCTGATGGCACGCGCATAGCTCTGGGCATTCGGGTTAGCGAAAGCGAGTGCGGCATTGTCGAGGATGTAGCCGACGACCGAACCGTTGTTCGTCGTGCCGTCGCCGAGCTGCAGAGCCCCAGCGTTGACTCTGGTGGGGCCGATGAAGGTGTTGTTGCCGCTCAAGGTCAGCGTGCCAGAACCGTTCATATCCAGTGCCATGGTGCCAACCCCGTCATTGATTGCGCCGGCGATGGTCGTGGCGCCGGAACCGGAGACTACGAGGGTTTGAAGTCCGAAGATCCCGCTCTCGATCGTGCCTCCAAGGTCCAGCAAGACCCCCGTGTTCGCGCTGTTGTCGGCCAAAGTGTAATCTCCTTCCAGCGTCAGCGGAGCGTCAATCGTCTCGGTAAAGTGACTGCCGCTAAACAACGTGCTGGCGATCTGGATTGTCCCGCCGGAGGTCAAGACCAGGGGGTTTCCGTTCGACGTGCCAATTGTGTAGCTTGGGGCCGCCGTGTCAAACGTGATGCTCTCCGGATTACGCCCGGCGTCGGGAACAATCTGGGTGATGTTACCGGTGCCGTTAAACGTGGCCGTATCCGGATTGGTGGTGCCCGAGGTAGCGCCGGGAAGCCGCCCAAAGACCCAGTTGCCGACGGTCTGCCAAGCCCCGGTGCCGGCGCCCCCGCCCCATGTGCCGCTGGCGGCAAGCGCGGAGTTGCTCACTCCGACGACCGACAGGATGAGGACCGCGGTCTTGATCCAACTGAGAACAAATCGTCGCGAGCAAAAGACGCCAAACGCGACTCGGAAGCAATGGCGTAAGCACATAATGCGCTCCTCGAAACAGATTGAAGAGGGCAATCCCTCCCAGGCTACTACCCGCGCGCCGCGAACACAAGGAGATTTGCGGAGAGATGCTGAATCCCGAGAGCCAGAACAGGCTGGTATGAATGGCTGAGAGTGAGGCTCTCGGCCTCGCTTCAAGCGGTCAATTGCGGATAAGGCCCGTACGCCGACAAGGCACAAGCAGCAGCGATGACTGCTCGCCGCTTACTTTCGCTTTCGCCGCCCCAAGCAGCCGAGTGAAGCCGAGCCGAGCAGAGCCAGCAGCATCGTCGTAGGTTCTGGGACCGTCGCTGCGCTGCCGCCGAGATTACCGCTGGCGAGAGTATCGGCGCCCAAGATCAAATCGCTTGCCGACGATCCGTCATTGGCCAGTGAGTTCGACGGATTGACCGATCCAGCGTCAATTGTCTCGATGGGATCAAGAGAGCTGGCCAGCACGAAACCACTCGACTGAGCCAACGGATTGCCCGAGGCATCGCTCGCGTCGATCGTCAACAGCGCCGGGCTGCCGGCCGCCCCGCCGATGATCAGCGAGTTCTGAACGATGTGGTCGGCGGTGAGGCTGGCACCGGCGTTGACTTGGGTATTGCCCGTCCCGCCGATGCCGCCGACTTGTTGATTTCCGGCGGAGATCAAGAGGCCCGCGGCAGCGTTGCTGCCGTTGGTAATCGCGACTCGATTGGCCGGGATCGTCGTGCCCAAGGCAGAGACCGAGCCGGCCAGTTCCAAGACACCGCTGCCGGTGATGTTGGCTGTCACGCCGTTGCCGACGCTTGCCAAGCCGGAAGCAATGCTTGCTCGTAGTTTTCCGCCGCTGGCCGCCAGCGAGCTGTTGTTGCCGAGCGACAGCCCGCCGTCGATCTCCAGCGTGCCAACGTTCGACTTAACGAGCACTCCGCCGGTTCCAGCAGTTGCTCCGGACGCCAAAGCGATCGTGCCAGCGAACGTCGTGCCCGTCGACTGATTTACAGTGAGCGCGGCGCCTGAGCCGACGTTCACCCGCGCCGAGCCGCCTGAGACCGTGCCCGACAGGCCAGTTACCGATTGGTTCTTGCCGAGATTCAAGACGGAGGCCGCGCCGCTATTGCCGTTGACGGCCAATGGGCCGCCGCCGAGCGTGCCTGTCGTGGTGGTGGTGAGAGTGCCGTTGTTGACCGTCGTGGCGCCGCTATACGTATTGTTTGCGCTGAGAACCATGGTGCCCGGACCGTTCATGGTGATCCCACCCGTGGTTCCCACTTCGTCGCGGAGAACGGCCGACACGTTCAGCTTGCCGACTCCGGCCGCGACGTTGAATGGGATACTGATGCGCAGGTCGATACCACCAGGCGCCGCGATGTTTGCGTCACTTGAGACTGGATTAGCTGTAACGGCGCTATTGAAGGTGAAATCGCCGAAGGGTGCTGGCGGGGACGGATCGCCGGCGATCGTGGCGCCGCTGTTGAGCGTCAGTTGGCCCACGTTGTGCGTTGTGCCGAGGCCCGTCGTCAGGATTCCGTTGGCGTTGATCGTAATCGCGGGGATGCTCACATTGGGAGCATTGAGACCAGAGCCGAGCACGTTGTTGGCGCCTCCGAGATTACCCAATTGGAGTGTGCCGCCGTTGTTGATTGTAATGGTGCTCGTCGTGTTGAATGTGGCCGCGGCGCCGTCGTAGCCATAGTTGGCGATGAGCCTTCCGCCGGCAATCGTAACGGGGCCGGCAAATGTGTTGGCCGCGCCGAGAAGAAGTTCGCCAGGCCCCACATAGTTGAGACCGCCGCTGCCGACGATCGGATGGAAGACAACCAGCGCGTTGGCGATGTTGGTGATATTGACGCTGCCGCCGCCGGCGCCGAGCGTGATGGCGCGGGAAGTCGAGTTGTAGGCCGTCCCGGTTACCTGCAGCGTGCTGCCTCCGTTCAAAGCCACTCCGCCGCCCGCCGCGCCCAACGCGCCGTCGGCGGCAACCGAGAGAGTCGTGGCATTGTTGACCGTCGTGCCGCCTGAGAAAACATTGGATGGACTTGAAAGCACCAGCGTTCCGCCGCCGGCCACGATGATGCTGCTGCTCGCGGACTCGGCGATACTGCCGGCGATGGTTTGAGTAGTTCCGGGTGCCACGCTGAAATTGGCGTTGCCTCCCATAAGAAATAGTGAGCCTCCCGCGGCGGTTCCCGCACCGCCAGCATGCCCGAGGCCACTGCCACCGCCGGTGCCCGCCGTGAGCGAGCCGGCATCGGTCGACGAATTGGCAAAGGTGATGGTCGCACCGGAGCGAACAAAAACTGCGGCGCCGAATGCCGCGCCCCCTCCTCCGCCGCCTTCATTCCCATTGCCGCCGACTCCGCCGCCGATGCCACCGAAGCCACCTACAAAAGGTCCATACACGGCAACATTGGATGATCCTCCTCCGCCGCCGCCTCCGCCGCCGAAGCCGCCATTGCCGCCGCCGCCAGCCGATGTGTTAATAACATCACCACCTCCGCCGCCGCCGCCACCGAAACCACCGGCGCCGCCCATTCCGGAATTGTT
>DASZFO010000072.1 GCA_035939775.1 Pirellulales bacterium
ATTCCGCCTCGCGCGGCAAACTGTTCTACCGCTTGGCACAACAGGCCTTGCAAATCGGCCCTGTCCCCTTCGATCGCCTGATCGGACCACAACCACTAGTGTCCGGTGGAGTCAAGTAAATACCCAGTTCGCCAGATTTCACTGGCGCTCTCTCGCAGCCGCCCATGGAACTCTGGCGCATTCCGCTACGTCTGTTGCGGCATCATCCGTCCAGCAACTGCTCTTGTCTCGCGTCGGCGGAACCGCCGAAACCAAGTGCGCGGCGGACTTCGGCCGCGCTCGTCGCTCCCACTTCGACCGCCGCGATCGCGCGCTGCCAGCGCGTGACCATGCCGGCGGAGACCGCGAGACGCTCGAGCGCCGCTGCATCGGATTTCGTCAGGATCGCGCGGCCCAATTCGCTGGCATCGGCGGTGAACATCTCGCCCAGCACCATGCGCCCGCGATAGCCGCTGCCGCCGCATTGCTCGCAACCCACGGCGGACCAGCCCTGGCGGGCCGGCAGACCGAGCAGCCCAACGTCGTCGTTAACGGGTTCGCGGCAATCGCAAAGTTTCCGAACGAGCCGCTGCGAGACGATCGCGAGCACTCCGCTGCGAAGCAGATAAGGCTCGATGCCCATGTCCGAGAGCCGGCTGATAGCGCCGGCGGCGCTGGCCGCGTGGAAGGTGCTGAGCACGAGTTGGCCGGTCAACGCCGCTTGGAATGCGATCTCCGCGGTTGCCCGGTCGCGAATCTCGCCGACTAAGATCACTTCCGGGTCTTGCCGCATGAGCGACCGCAAGCCGGTGGCCAGATCGAAGCCCGCTGCCGGATTGACCTGCGATTGAGCGACGCCCGGGATCGCCGTTTCGATCGGGTCTTCGAGCGAGGCGATGCTGCGGCCCGAGCCGGAGGAAGCGACCAACTCGCGCAGCGACGCGTACGCCGTCGTGGTCTTGCCGCTTCCGGCCGGTCCGGTAACTAGGATCGCACCGGCGGTTTCGGCAAGCAAGTGGCGCAAGCGAACGGTGATTTCATTAGGCAAACCCAGGTCGTCCAGTTTCAGGAACCGCCCGCCCGCGAAGAGCCGCACCACCGCCTTCTCGCCGTACAGTGTCGGAAACGCGCTGACCCGCATCTCGACCTGTCCGGCCGCCCGGATTCGCCCTTCCTGCGGCACGTCGGTGCGATAGGTCAACAAATCGGCGAGCACCTTGAGCCGGGCCACGATGTTCGCAGCCACTCCCGAGGGAAAGACTCCCAGCGGCTGCAATACGCCGTCAATCCGCAGCCGCAGCTCCAGCCCGTCTGGAGTCGGCTGCAAATGGATATCGCTAGCTTCGAGCGCGCGAGCCGTCTCGAGCAAGACTTCGACGAACCGTGTCGCGTATTGCGCGTCCGACGGATCGAGCGCACGGAATCGATCCGACAGAATCTGAAACGCGGATTGGTGCATCGAGGATCCCAAAAGCCAGAGTCGGCCCGTGAAAAGCGTCGACTGCCATTGTAATCGCAAGCCCCCTGGCCAAACTAGACGCGGTTCGACAACCTGCTCCCTCTCTCTCTGGGAGAGGGATGCGGTGGGGGTGCCGTGACATACCGACAATGGCAGCGTCGCCGGCGAATCGATCAGGCACTGCAACACAGCATCTGGCGGCCATGCCATTCGTGCTCGATGCCGCGCATCAGCAGCGCCGAATCGAATTCGATCGATTCGGCCGGGAATTTGGTGCGGTCGGCGAAGAAACTCGATTCTACGCGGTCGACGGCCAGCGGCGTCATTGACCAGGTGAAGCTGCGGAGTTCCAGTCCGTCAAACCGCCCAGACCGAGCCGTCGCCGAATAGCCGAGCGATCCCTTCTCGAAGAACTCCGAAGCCCGCTCGAGAGTGCCAAACGCGGAGTCGGCCGGAAGCACGTCGGCAATGCGCCCCGAGAGCGCCAAATGCGTTTGGCGGTCGTCGCTGTCGATGGCGATTCGATAGGCGTCGTGGCGCTCTTCGACATCGAACCGGGCGTGATGGTGCATCCCAGGAAACAGCCGGCCGCCGGTGAGCACGTTGAACCACGAGGACGAATCGCGCCGCGGGATGTAGACGCCGCGCTCGACGCGTCCGCCGGCGCCGTCCCACTCGACGGCAAAGCGGTGGGCGGCATTCTCGGAAGCGATGCCGACGACGCCCGGGAGAAACCGCGGCCGCAAATGCTTGAGCCGAATCAAACAGATCCCGCCGATGCCAAACGAGCCGACCACCTGCGGTCGAAACGGCGGCGGCAGCACCCGAGCCATAACGTCGGGATCAATCCGGAAGTTGACCAGAACCCGCCGATCAATCAAACCGCGGACAATCGGGATTCGCATGGTCGAGGCCTGATATTCGAATTTCTGTCTTTCTCGCAACTTACCGCGAAACGGAGCAAGCATTTAACCCCGGTACAAGAAAATAATCGTGTGAATCCCGTTAATCCTGTCCAAATTCTTCTGACAGGATTAAAAGGATTGGGTAGTCGTCCCGAGAGTCTATCGCAACGCGTCGGCGACGAGAGCGCGGGTTTTTTCGAGGGCCGTGCGGGCGACTTGTTTGGGGTCCTGTCGCCAGTAGTTCGGGTTGAACAGCTCGATCGACAGTGTGCCGCGGAAACCGGCGTCGCGCAAATCGCGGAACACGGCGGCCAGCGGCGCGACGCCGTCGCCGGGGAAGACGCGGTCGGCGTCCTTGATCTTGTCTCGCGGCAGATCGGGATAATCGTTCACGTGAATCACGTGGATTGCTTGGCCGCTCAACAGCTTGAGGCCGGCGAAATCCGAGCCTCCCTTGTAAAGGTGAAAAACGTCGGGCAAGACGCAGGCCGACGGGTGCCCGCTGTCGATGGCCACGGCGGCGGCCTGGCTGAGCCGAGTGAGCGTCTTCGAGAAGCCCCAGACCTCGACCTCCGGCACGACGCCGATTCGCTCCCCCGCGTTAAGCAACGCGCGATAACGCTCGGCGGCCTTGGATAGATCGAGATTGGCGACGTTCGTGGCGCCGGCCGGCGGGGCGGCCATTCGCAGGCCGCCGAATTGGTGCACGAGGTCCATGTCGCGCTTGGCCTGTTCGAGCCCCTTCGCCCGCCGAGCGTCGTCATCGACGATCCACTCGGCGAAACCGATGGAACTCACTACGGTGAGCCCGAGGTCTTGGGCCCGCTTTCCAAGGTCCTTGAGCGACCCGCCACCTTTGACGTGGTCCGCCAACTCGCTGATCCAAGGCTCGAGCGACTGATAGCCAGCCTTAGCGGCAGTCTCGACGAGTTCGGCCAGCGGCAGTTTCTGGCCGCGCAGCGTGCTAGTGTTCAGCCCAATCCGGAACGGCATCGCGTCGTCGCGGGGCTCGACCGCGGTCGCGATCGGCAAACTCGTTATCGCCGCCAAAGCGCCGGCTGTGGACCCCGCCCGGGCCAACAGATCACGTCGAGTAAGTCGCTTCATTTCGTGGATGAGCGTTCGATGATTGGTGACGCGAGGTATCCGCCCAGCGCGGCACAGGGGACGATCAGGGCCAGGCTCGCCGCCGCGTGCCAGAACGACAGCGGGCTGCCGCACAGTGCGATTACGAGCAGATTCATGCCGAGCGTCGCGCCGCCGGCCGCAATCGCGTGCCGCAGATAGGCTTGGCCGGCGACGACTGCCGCGGCGTAGCCGGCGAGCATCGCCATGAGCAAATCGCCGACGGTCACGAACCAACGAATGTCGAGTTGCCCGTGCATCTGCTGAGCGATGGACTGCGGCGAGAGTCCCTCGTCAACCATGCCGACCACCGCCGCCACGCCGATCAAGGTGGACATCACGAGCGCGCCCCCAGATCCAACAGCGGCGCCGCGAAAGACGGCGCGGGCGACCAGCCAGCGCGAGTCGGTGATCGCCTCGCGGACGACCTCGGTCAGAGCTGTGATCGGGTTCGAGATCTCAGGACGTGCTGGCATCCTGACAGTATGATCGCCGAGCGAGTGGCCGTCAAAGCGGCGAATTCCCGTAGATGAATTCGCAAGCCGGCGTAGTGTGCGTCAAGTCCGCGCACACGCACCGGGCCGCCAGCGAACTTCAGGTGCGTCAGCGCTGCGCTCGACACACCCTACGCTCTCGCCCGCCGCAGCCGGTCCCGGAATTCTTGCGAATTCCGCTACCGATGCGCCGCTGGCTCGGCGGAGGCCGATTGAGCCGAACTGTTCAATTTGCCGAGCGCCGCCAGGGCGCGCTCCTTGAGGCTGCCGGTGGCGCGGCGGGCGGCCATTCGATAGTAGATTTTGGCGACCCCCGTCTTTCCCGCGGCTTGCAATGCGCTGGCCTGATCGAATAGGCGAGTCGCTTCCTCTTGCCAGGCGGAGTCTTCGGCGGCCTGCTGACGGCGAATGTCGCCAAGGCTTTGGCCGCCGGCCGAATCGGTCGCCAATGCCGACTGCTCGCGCGGCCCCTGGCTCTCGGCCGAGCGGAGCATGATCGGAAGCTTCATGAGCGAAGCGTCGGCGCGCTGGTTGAAATCGCCGCCGAGAAGCTGGCGGTCTGCCGCCTCGAAATCATGGATCTCGGCGCTCACGCTCATATTGCTCGCGCCGCGCGCCGCGCCACCAGCCGCGTTGTTGAACGGATGGAAGCCAAGCCCGGGGATGCCGTTTTCACTTCGGCCGGAAGCGCCGTCGCCGAAGCCGCCGAATTCGGCCCCACCGCTGTCAGGAACTTCGACGGTCGTGCTGACGGCGAAGAAACGGAACGTTGGCAGTTGCACCACGGTGGCAGCGCGGACTTGAGCGAAAGCCGCCGCCGGAGAAGCCGTTAGAATCGCACCGATCACCACGCCGCGGAGAATCCATCGATCCATCGTTTCACCCTCCCTCGCCCCGGCCGCATTCTACCGCGCTGGCATGACTTGAAGCAATTGGGTGTTCGTTCGCCGGCACATTGCGAATCGGGCAAGCGTTTCCACTGCGACGTGCGCGAGATCGCAAAGCTTTCTCGAATGGATTTATTTGCCCGACGACCCTTTCCGACCTAGGGTTTCTATTGCCGTGAGAGTGGCGGACTCTCAGCAAGTAAGTATTCGGCAATAGATCGCGGTTCAGATTCCGCGGCGGCGCGCGGATTCTTCCGTCCACACTGTCGGCGAGCGGGGGCGACCCCATGCCAGCGACCACTTCTCATTTGGGTTCTCGCGCCCCGGCCGAACACGGTCGCGGGCGAAAGCCCTCAACTCGCCAGGGCACTACCGCCGTCGAATTCGCATTCGTCGGACCAATCGTGTTTCTGCTATTTTTCGGTGTCTTGGAGTTGGGCCGCGGACTGATGACCGTGCATCTTCTGACGAACGCGGCGCGGGCCGGATGCCGCTCGGGAATCATCGAAGGGACGTCGACCGCCTCGATCACCACGGCCGTCAAGCAGAGCCTAACGGGGGTCGGCGTCAGCGCCGAAACCATCAATGTGCAGGTGAACGACGGCTCGACGGACGCGTCCAACTCCAAAGCAGGCGATGAGATTACCGTGAAAGCCTCGATCCCGGCCAGCTCGATAAGCTGGATGCCGTTTCAGCAGTTCCTGGGCGGTATGACGCTCTCCGGCCAATACACTTTGCGCAGAGAGTGAGGCGGCCAGCCTATGTCTGGAACAAGAAGCACCTTGAGTCCCTCGGCGGACGCCCGAAGCGATCTGCGACGGGCTTGCTCGGCAGAATCCGGTGCAAATTCCGCGCGCCGCGGCCGACGATGCCGCGCGGCCGCGTCGGCCCCACGCCGCGGGATCGCGGCCGTCGAGTTCGCGGTGCTGGCCCCCTTTTTGGCGATGCTCGTGCTCGGGACGTTCGAACTCACACGCGGCATCATGGTCAAGCAATTGCTTAACGATGCCGCCCGCAAGGCCTGCCGCACGGGCATTCAGCCGCAGAAGGCCAATAGCGACGTGACTGCCGAAGTCAATAACATTCTGTCGGACAATGGGATTCCGGCCGCCGACGCCACGATCACGATCCAGGTCAACGGCGCCACGGCCGATTGCAGCACCGCCAAGCAGAACGACAAGATCACCGTCAAGGTCGCGATTCCAACGAGCGACACGTTCTGGGCGGGGGAGTATTTCTTGAATTCAACTTCGATCGAGTCAGACAGCGTCGCCATGTTGAGACAGAACTAACCTCGCCGCGCCATTCACCGCATCTTCAAAGCACTCGCAGGCATTTGCCAAGGCAGATCTTTATGAACCGCACATCGCCACATCAGAGAATTCGTCGCCGTGAAGGCGGCTTACAACGGCGCGGATCCGTGGTCACGTTGGTCGCGCTTCTTTTGGTCCCGTTTATGGGAATGGTGGCGTTCGCACTCGACATTGCCTGGATCGTTCAATCTCGGAGCGACTTGCAAAGCACGGCCGACGCCGCCGCCTTGGCTGGGGCCGAGCAATTGATGAACGGCTTCGTTCAATACTCGCTGCCCGGTCAGACCCTGCAGAGCACGATTCTCAGCACCGCCGAATCCAACGCCAAGACGTACGCCAAGAACTTCGCCAGTTACAACACCGCCGGGGGAGTGAGTTCGCTCGCGCTCAACGATGCCGATATTCAATTCGGATTCACCGATGCGAGTAATAATTTCACGGCGTCGCCGACGTACTCGGGCTTTCCGAACACAGTCAAGGTGACGATGCGGCTCGACAGCAATGCCAATGGGCAACTCAAATTATTCTTTGCTCCGATCTTCGGAGTCAACTCGACTCCCGTTACGGCTACCGCCGCGGCGACGATTTTCACCGCCAATGTCGTCAACTTTCAAGCGACGCCTCCGACCACAGCCGGTGTTCTACCCATGACGATGGACATCAACGCCTGGAACACATTCATCCAATCCGGCGTTTCCAGCGACGGAACAACCCACGCGGGATCGAACGGCGCGCCGCAAATGCAGGTCTATCCCAGCCCAACCGGCGCGCCGGGAAACTTCGGCATGTTGAGCCTCGACGATTCCTCGAACTCGGCCAGCGCGATTAAAGGCTGGATCGACAACGGGCTGGGGGCCAGCGACCTCGCCACGTTGCAAAGCGCGAATCTCCTGCCATTGACGCAGCCCACTACCCCGGTCTGGAACTGGAAGGGAGTGCCGGGGTTCAAGGCCTCGGATCTGAATTCCTTGACGGTCGGACAGAATTTCTTGCTGCCCATCTTCGAACCTGTGGTGGGAACGCCCGGGGCGGCTCAGGAAGCTGCCAGCGGGGCGACTTACCAGGCGACGGACGACAGCACCGGAACGGCCACGCCCGGCAGCGGCGGCCACGGTTCAAACTCCTACTACAACATCGTGGAGTTCGTTGGCGTGCAGATTACTCAATTGGATAAATCGAGCGATGCCTACATTCAGCCGGTTGCGGTGATGGATCCGACGGCGGTCTACGATCAATCGTCGGCCACACCGGCCGGCACGACAGCGACACTGGTTACGACCTTCACGACCCCGAAGCTGACGCAATAAATACCTCTTCCACGACCTCCCCGGGATGATCCCCATTTTGCGCGGGCGCCATCGCGGCGATGGTCGGCGGAGCCAAACCGGCGACTGTCCCCTTCCTTCAAGCGGTTTTGTGAAGGGTTCTAAATCTCGATACAGTTGACAGCCCCGCCGTTCCGACTAGCATGGAAAGCTGGGACACTAAAGGAGAGGCTGCTAATGTTTTCAACTCGACGCCGCACGCTCCTTCGCGCCGGAGCGAGCTTGCTTGCCATTTTCCTCCTCGCGGCGTTCGTTTCGAACACCTGCTCGGCCGCGATTATCATAACGGCGCCGACAGTCAACCTTCCATATTCCGCGACGGCCCAGAGCGGCAGCTTCGAGGTCTATGTGCATAGCACGGAGACCTCGCCGCCGAAAGTTGGCGCTGACAACGTGGAATTACAGTTGCCGACGGTGCCGGGCGTCACCTTCACCGTTCCGGCCAACGCCACCCCCACTTCGCATCCCTATCTGTTCCATCCGCAAACGCCGGCCAGCGCGATCCTGAATTCGGGCCGGATCGTGGAGGGCACCGATTTCGCCCCCTCCTCTTCGTCGCTACCGACCTTGGCCGACGGCAGCGGCCTGTTGCTGATCGACTATCACGTGGCCGCGGGCGCTTTTGGCAGCTTCCCGCTAACTTTTATCAGCTATTCGCCCCCGACGTTCCCGGTCGGCACCGCGCTGTTCGATGGATCGAACAACCCTTTGGCTGCCACGCTGCAAAACGGCTCGATCAACATCACCGCTCCCGTCCCCGAGCCGGCCGCTTGGACGCTAGCGCTGATGGCCATGTTGATAGGCGG
>DASZFO010000073.1 GCA_035939775.1 Pirellulales bacterium
CCTGAAGCCCGCGAGGATCGGGAATCTGCTGGAGATCTTCCAGCAAATCCCCTGCGGGGACAGATAACAAGGTGAAACCGCCATGAAAAACAGACTCCGTAAACTCATCGAAATAATACGCACCTTTATCAGAGTGGAAAAAAAGTAGACAGCCCTTGTGCAGTTTGCCGCATGCGGCGACGCGCCGGCGCCAGCACGCAAATTCCCGTGAATTGCACCGTTTCGTCCGGCTCAAAAGCGGTATAGGTAAATCCGCCACGCTTCCGGTAAGATTTGCAAACTTTACAACCCTCGACCGTGCGAGTGGGACTTTCCCGCAAACAGTTTCCAATCGTCGCGGCGCGTTGAGGTTGTGCGGCGGAGAGGCCGTGTGTGGCGAGCGCGACGGCAGTCGCGGCCCGCCATTTGCTTCCGCCGGTCGTTCGATTTCGGACTGGATGGATCCAGTCCTTAGAAAACCCAGTCGTTGCGTTTTGGGAGTGTGAGCATGGAAGCTCGTCTTGTGCGGGCTGCCGTTCTGGCGGCCGTTCTCGCGTCGTTGGGGGCCGGATACCGAACCACGAATTTTGTCGTCGATGCGCCGACGCCCGACCTGGCCGAGAAAATCGGCCGCGCTGCCGAGCAATATCGCAACGAATTGGCGATGGATTGGCTCGGCTCGGCCCTGCCCAATTGGCCCCAACCCTGCCCGATTCATGCCCAGGTCGCTCCGAATCTTGGAGCGGGGGGCGCGACGAGCTTTGTCTTCGACCACGGCGACGTGTTCGGCTGGCAGATGAATATTCAAGGCTCCGAAGAGCGGATTCTCGATTCAGTGCTTCCGCACGAAGTGACCCACACTGTGTTCGCAAGCTACTTCCGCCGCCCGTTGCCCCGTTGGGCCGACGAAGGGGCCTGCACCACCGTCGAGCACACGAGCGAGCGGTCCAAACAGGAGCGCATGCTCATCGACTTTCTCCGCACCAACCGCGGCATCGCCTTCAGCCAGATGTTTATGATGACAGAATATCCGCAGGACATTTTGCCGCTTTACGCCCAGGGCTATGCGCTCGCCCGCTTCTTGATCGACCTGAAGGGGAAGCCCGAATTCCTCGCCTATTTGAAAGACGGCATGGCTTCGGAAAACTGGACTGCGGCGACCGCGCGGCATTACGGATATAAGGATCTGGCCGTCTTGCAGAACACCTGGCTGGAATGGATCAAGCGCGGCAGCCCGCTTCGCAACGCGGCGCCGGGCGCGGCGGAACTGCTGGCTTCGGCGACAGCGAAGGGCCGCGGCGGATCCAACCTGGTCGTTCGAGCGCAAAGCGCCGATCGCGATCAACCGCAAATGGTTCCTGTTCACAATAACGACGCACCCATTACGTTCGTAAACTCCCAGGCCACGCCAGCCCGATCGAGGCGTGATCGTTCCAATGATCCGCCCGTTCGCAACGGCTCGGTTGTGATCGATCGGGGAGAGCCGCTCGTGGCGGCGACCGGGAATCCGCCGCCGATGCCAACCGCAGTAGCAGCCAGCGGCGACGGTGCATCAATCGCGACCCGCGGCGCCGTGCAACTGGCTGCCGACGATGGATCATGGCGGACAGCAAACCGTGGATTCTTTGACGCCGGCGAACCGACGCCCGTTAGCGACGGACGATCAGTCTACGGCAACGGAGTCGGGCTGATCCATCACAGCCCGGAAGCAGTGCAAACCACGGCTCAACTGCCTACTGCCGATCCCGACGAACCCGCCGGCAGCCCGACGGCCGAGCACGCGCGGCAGGTGATTCTCGAATGGGCGCGGCAATGATGGGCGGACTTGGTGACGGAGTGACAAGGTGAAATGGCGACACGGTGAATCCGATCACATCACCGTGTCACCTGGTCACCTTGTCATCTTTTCTACCGCTTGATTCCCCACGCCGTCGCTCGTCCGCGATCGCCCCCTCGTCGATTCCGCACAAGCGGAATAGTTTTCTCAGCTTCCGCTCGACCGGCGCCTATCGGATGAACAGTCTTTCCGGCAAGATGCACTTGGCGGGACATATTTCCGATATGACTACTCGTGGCCATGCGAGCATCGCCACCGCGGGACGGACGGCGGCCGAGGAACCCGCAAAGTTTGCGTAGATTGACAGGCGGATCGTGTGAGTCTGCCAATGCAGCCAAAGGGGGCGACTTCCCTTTCGGACCGGCGGCAGCGACTCGGTAATTAAAACGGCCTCATTGATTGTTCCTCCCATGCACCGTACCGTTCTTCTGTCGATTGGCATTGGCTTGACGGCAGTTCTGCTCCGGCTTCAATCCTCGGATGCGGGCGAGCCGTCGGACGACGCGCCGCTGGCCACGGTCTCAATCGAGCAATTGATGGTCGCCGCACGCGACACGGCGATCATCGCGGCGAGCGCCGCCAGGCAGGTCGTGATCGACGGAACTCTGTCCGTGATCGTCGCGAACGAACCGATCCGCTCGGCCGACAAGTTCTGCCGGACCATGGCGCTGGCGGTTTCGATGCGCGCGGATCAGGTTCACGTCAATGGCGAAAGCGTCAAACCGCCGCTCACTCCCGAATTGAAGACGCTTTCCGCAAAGATCGACAAGGTGACGGCGATCTACCGCGAAAAGCTTCTGAACACCGCCCAGCAGTCTCCATGGGAAATAATGCACCGCATCGTCGCCTTTGGAATCCCGACGGAGATTCGCCGCGACGGGCCGGACGGCAAGCGGATCAACGCCATCGGTTGGCTGCTGTCGGGAGGCCGCGGCAATGGCCTGCCGGTCCTGGTGCTTAACCGCGGCGAACCACAGGGAATGGTCGGGGCGGGAATGCAGGGACATCCGGGCCAGTTTCTCGGAATGCTCGCGCAGTCGCAGGTGAGCGCGAAGAGCCCCTTTGAACTCGGAGGAAAGTCGTTCACCGTTGCCGACCTTATCGAGGAAGAGAAGCTCGACTGCAATTCGCACATGGAGCTGACATTCAAGTTGATTGCCTTCTCCTATTATCTTAAGAGCGACGAGACCTGGACGAACCGCGACGGCGAGAAGTGGTCGATCTCCCGGCTCATCAAAGAAGAGATTCGGCAACCGATCCGCGACGGCGCCTGCGGCGGAACGCACCGACTGTTTGGACTGAGCAGCGCGTATCTATATAGGGCCAAGCGAGGCCAGCCGATCGACGGCGAATTCGAGCGCGCCCGAAGTTTTATTCAGGACTATCAGCGGTATACGCTCCATACGCTCGAAAACCCAGACGGCAGCTTCAGCACCGAGTGGTTCAATCGCCCGGCAAACGCATCGGATCCGGCCCGCAAGCTCCAGACCACGGGTCACATTCTGGAATGGCTCGTATACAGCCTGCCCGAAGACCAGCTCCGCGATCCGAGGATCGTCAAGAGCGTGGATTTTATCGCGACGATGTTGAATGACAGTCCGAACCGCGACTGGAGCGTCGGACCATTGGGCCACGCGCTGCACGCCCTGGCGATTTACGACAAGCGGGTCCTCAACGCGGCCGGCGGCAGCCAGGACCAGGTCGCAAAGCGAGCGCCGGTCGCCGCATCGAAATAGCAGTCAACGCACGTTAAATCGCGGCCTATCTTGGCTTCGCCGACGCCCGCCCGCGCGTTGCCTTCGCGTCGCGTTCGTTGCGCTTGCCGCGGTTGCGAAAAGTCCGTAATATGCGACTCTGCCGTCGTTGGCATTTCGCTTCGCGACCTCGTACTGTCCCCTGCTTCGGATGAAATCGCAGCGACTCACCGATCAATTCCAGAAGATCATCGATCTGGCCGGTCGTCTGGCCGGATTGGTCGCAGCGGATGCGCTCTTGGTCCTTCTGGAAGGACCGACCGATTGGGAGCAGCTCAAATTGCTGGTCGGCGACGGCAGAGTGCTGGTCGCCGCCGACCTGGCCGAGCAGCTCGAAGGGGCCGCGGATGCCGGTTTGGCAACGGTCGTTTTGAGCATGGCCGACAGCCCGGTCTACGAAAAGCTGACTCAGGCTTTGCTGGAGAGCGTGGCCGATGAAATCCTGGCCCCCGGCGCCCGCGTGGTGGCGATGTATAGCGGCTTTGAAGCGGGCACGATCGATTCGATCAGCGTGATCAACCTGAGCGAACGGCTCGAACGGCTGACCGCCCGCGATCTGCGGCAGCTCGAAACTCACGTGCCGCTCGACACGCTCAAGACGGTGGTCGATCTAGCGGTCGAGATCGGTCGCGAGGGGCGCGAAGGAAAGCCGGTCGGCACGATGTTCGTCATCGGCGATACGCGCCGCGTGCTGGTTTGCAGCCATCCCACTGGATTCGACCCAGTCAAAGGATACAACCGCAAGGAGCGCAATCTGGCGGATCCACGCGTCCGCGAGGGGATCAAGGAAGTTGCCCAAATGGACGGGGCGTTCATCGTCAATCCCGATGGCACCGTCGAGGCCGCCAATCGCTATGTGGACGCCCCCGCCACCAATATCACGCTCTCGAAGGGCCTTGGCGCGCGGCACTGGGCCGCCGCCGCGATCACGCGTACGACGAAATCAGTGGCCGTCGCGGTGAGCGAATCGAACGGCACCGTGCGAATCTTCCAGAACGGCGAAGTCATCCTGCGGATCGAACCCTTCCGCCGCCCGATGAAGTGGAAGGATTTTGAATACGAGCCGCCGGAGTAGCGATCGTCCCGAAGCCCGAATCCCGAGTCCCTGCAAAGCCGTCATGGAGGATGGCCATGAATCCAATCGAGGAGTTCCGCTCGCTCCGCATCGTCGTGCTCGCCGGGGGTGATTCCTCGGAGCGGCAGATCAGTATCGTCAGCGGCTGGCAAGTGGTCTCAGCGCTGGAGACAGCGGGGCACGAGCCGGCCTGGGTCGATCCGTCAGAAACTGACCTGGAGAACGTCCCCTGGGACCGCTACGACGCCTGCTTCATCGCCTTGCACGGCGGTGCCGGCGAAGACGGCCGCATCCAGCGTAAGCTGGAGCGGTTCGACGTCCCATATACGGGCAGCGATCCCGCCGCCTCGTGGCTGGCGATGAGCAAATCGGCAAGCAAGGAGCGGTTTTTGGCGGAGGGGGTGCCGACGCCGGAGTACGCGCTCGTTCATGTCTCCGATTCTTCGCGGAACCGCGCCGCGCGGGCGAAAGAGATCGGATATCCGCTCGTCGTCAAGCCGGATAGCCAGGGATCGAGCCTCGGCGTCGGCATTGCCGGCGATCCGGGGCAACTTGGCGAGCGTTTGGCCACAAGTTTTGCCTTCGATCCGTTTGCGATTATCGAGCGATTCATCCGCGGGCGAGAGTTTACGGTCGCGGTGCTCGATCGCCGCCCGCTGCCGGTTCTGGAAATCGTCGCCGCGGACTCGATTTTCAGCTTCGACGCGAAGTATTCGAGCCCTCAGACGGAATATCGCTTCGATAGCGGCTTGGCGCCGGCGATCGAAGCGATGCTCTCGCGCATCGCAGTCCAGGCCGCCGCGGCCCTTGGAACCCGCGGCCTGGTTCGCGTCGATCTGATGCTCGACGAAGCGAATCGCCCATGGGTGCTCGAAGTCAACACCGTCCCCGGTTTGACGGGGCGGAGCTTGGCGCCGCAAGCGGCGGCCCGGGCTGGGATCACGATGCCGGCGCTTTGCACTTGGATGATTCACGATTGCCTCACGCGGGAGACCGTCGCATGAAACCGGCAAGAAATCGCGATGCGGATCGGAACGGCGGCGCGGTCGGCAGTAAACCGTGGCGGCCTTTCGGCGGGCGTACGAAGCTCGTTGTCTGGGCGCTCATCGCTGCCGGGTTTGCCGCCGCCGGACATTTTGTTTGGACGCGCGTTCGCGAGCACGTGGCGGCCCGCGACGACTATCGCCTCACGTCGAAGGACATCTCGATCACGCCTGCACCGCCCTGGATTCGCGCCGACGTAAAAGCGGAAGTGATCCGCGACTCGCTCAGCAGCGAACCGCTTTCGATTCTCGACGACCGGTTGGTCGAGCGCATTCATCAGGCGTTTTCGCTGCATCCGTGGGTTGCGAAAGTGGAGCGGGTCAGCAAAAGCCATCCGGCCCACGTCGAGGTCGAGATTGTCTATCGCCGCCCAGTGGCGATGGTGGAAGTGACCGGCGGTTTGCTTGCGGTCGATGGCGAAGGAGTCCTGTTGCCGAGCAACGATTTTTCGCCGCTGGAGGCCCGGGCCTACGCCCGAATCAGCGGCATCGAAAGCACCCCGCTCGGCATGATGGGTACGAAATGGGGCGACCCCGTGGTCGCCGGCGGCGCGCGGATCGCCGAAGCGCTGCAAACGATCTGGGGAGACCTCGGCCTGCGACGCATTCGCTGGGCGAAACCGGCCGCCGACAGCGACCCATCCGCGCCCGCCCTTTTTGAGTTGATCACCGCGGCGGGCAACGTCGTTCCCTGGGGCGCGCCGCCGGGCAGCGAATCGGCCGGCGAACCGACCGTTCAAGAAAAGCTCCTCCGGATCAAAGCGTACATCGCCCAACACGGCTCGCTCGATGACCCGATGGGTGGCCCCAAGGACCTCGATCTGCGCCGGCCGGATACGGCCCCGCGCACCGCCGCGCGGCCGAATTAGTGGAGCTACAATGCTGTCTTCATGTTTGGGTGCCATGCCCACGCGGGGCGGGGCGCCCTCTGGGCCCGCCAGCGGGTCGACGTGGGCATGGACGGTGTTGGCACATGGCCACTCAGAGCAGTGGCCATGGCACCCGTAAAACAAGTTAGAGCCTATCCGAGAACCGCCGGGGACTGTCCCCTTTTTGCGCAGTCCGCGGAGCAAAACGGGGACTGTCCCCTTTGCCCAGGTGGTTCTCGGATAGGCTCTTAGGAAGCTCGACTAGCGCGGAACATTGCAGTCCTCACGCGGAGCGTGGGGAGTACACGCGCCGACTTCGGGCAGACACAGCTCCTCGCGCATCACCGTCAGTCCGTCAGGCGCAATGATTCCCAATCTCACGCCCCCTTGCCCGACACGAACCACCGTGATCGAAATCTCCTCGCCAATCAGAATCCGCTCGCCGATTTTTCGAGATAGCACGAGCATGGCGATCGCCTCCTTGCTGGATTGAAGCCGTCGGGTCTGTCCCCTGCGCCCGCGGCCATCGCAAGCCAAACGGGAGCAATTCGCGGCAAATCGTCAGCTAGCATAGCAGTGCTAGCAGTGGGCGGCAATGTCAGTTTTTGCCCCCATAAGCGCGATTCGCCGCCGCTATCGAACCGCCGGCTGTGAACCGGTGTCCCTGCTCGGCGAGCAATTCTTCCAGCGCCGCCAGCAGCGCCAAGACGTTGCGTTGCCGCGAGCCGTGCCCCATCAGCCCGATTCGCCAGACTTTGCCTTTAAACTCGCCGAGTCCCCCGCCGATTTCAATTCCGAACCGCTCAAGCAGCCCGCGGCGAACCTGCGCGTCGTCGATCCCTTCGGGGATTCGGACGGCGTTGAGCATCGATAGCTGATGCCCTTCCTGCGCCGTGAAGCCGATCCCGATCGCCGCCAGCCCGGCCTTGAGCGCCGCGTGGTTCTGCGCGTGGCGTTTGAAGCACGCCTCTAAACCCTCTTCGAGCACCAGACAGAGCGCCTCGTACATCCCGTACGTCATGTTGATCGGCGCCGTGTGATGATAGACCCGTTCCTGTCCCCAGTATTGAGCCAAGAGCGTCACATCGAGATACCAGCTTTGCACTTTCGTTTTCCGCGCGCGGATTTTCTCCATCGCCCGCGGACTGAACGAGAGCGGCGCCAGTCCTGGCGGGCAACTCAGGCATTTCTGCGAGCCGGAATAAATCGCGTCGATCTGCCAGCCATCGGTTTCGACCGGCATTCCGCCGAGCGCGGTGACGGCATCGACGAGCAACAGCGCCCCCGCCTCGTGAACGATTCGCGAAATATCTTCGATCGGCTGCGCGGCACCCGTGGAAGTCTCCGCCATCACGATGCCGACCACCCGCGGCTTGCTCTCGGCCACGGCCCGGCGAATCTCGTCAGCGGAAAACACCTCGCCCCACGGTCGATCGATCCGCGTCACCTTGGCGCCGGCCCGCCCGGCGACATCCGCCATCCGCCCACCGAACACACCGTTGACGCAAACCAGCATCGCGTCGCCCGGCTCGATCAGATTCACCACGGCCGCTTCCATCCCGGCCGAGCCGGTGCCGCTCACCGCGAGCGTCATTTCATTCTTGGTCCGCAGCACATCGCGCAGCATTCGCTGCATACCGTTCATCAATTCGAGGTAGTACGGATCAAGATGCCCGACCGTGCCAGTGCCGAGCGCGGCCAGCACGCGCGGATGAACATCGCTCGGACCAGGGCCGAGGAGAATGCGAACGGGCGGATTGAGCGGCGGAGTTTCGAGCATTGGAGGAAGTAGGCAGGAGGCAGTCGGAGGTCGGAAGTAAGAGGTCGGAGATCGGCGGTTGGCGGTCAGAAGTTCGCCCGTCCGCTTACGGCCGGATGGCCCGCTTGCGAAAGAATAATACAGCCGCAGAAGTGCGGCTAGTGGCGCTGGAATGCACCGCTGAATCTCGCCCGACTACTAGGCCTGAAGGGCCGGCGGAGCCCAGCCCAGGGCGCAGCGAGACCGTCCGTTAGGGCGGGCGAGCGAAACCCTGGGATTGCGATTCCCAATTGCGTCGTAGCCCTGCAAGGGCGATGGAACTCTTGCATCAAATTCGCGAAGCGCTATGTTGGAACGATCTCTCCGGCGGCCCTTCAGGCCGCAAGCGCGGGTGGCCTGCGTTATCCCACGGTTCCGCTCAATTCTCCTCGTGGAGAACGTCGCTGCGCCCTTATAAGCTGTTTCTTGGCCCGCAGGGCTCAGCACGCCGTGCTGCTCGGCTCTCCACAAGCCTAGAGCAGTCGCGGCGTGCGGAGAGAGACCTGCGCCGCGCGGGTTTTTCGCTTGGCTGGCCCAAGCAGGGATGATACTGGGCTTCCCAGGTCGACCAATCCAGGCGCCCCAGAATCTCATCGAATATCCGAACAGAATGCTCCGTCGGCACCGCCTCATCCAGCTTCAGCGGAAAGAAAACCTGTCGCTCCCGACACTCCGGCGCCCTGGCCCATTGCATCATCCCCGACCTCCTCCAGTCGGCTGGTGAATCATTGCGGTCCGCGGCTGACGAAACTATAGCGCCCGCGCCCCGGGCGGCAACCGACGACGGAGATTAAATCAACAGGTCGCTGAGGTTTGGGCTATTTCCTATCGGCCCGTCCCAGCCTGTCGCATCCCGTCGCAAGCGACGGGGCTAACGAGGCCGAACTCCGATTGCCTCCCGTCCCCCACTCCATGCTCACCCCTGCCCCCTGCCTTCGCATTTGCGAAGTTTGTCTGCGAGTTTCCGCAATCGGGTCGGTACGGTGGTGAAAATTCTGCTACCAGGGCAAGAATCGGATTAGACTCTGTTGTTAAGCGGCGGCGAGGATGATTCTTCGCGCGCTCATGGCCAGAGTGGCCAGTGTCTCGTTTTTCATTGAAAGGGATAATCGTAATGCAATTAGTGCGAGTTTTGGCTGCGGTCGTTGCGTTTTCGGCTCTTTTGGCTGGTCGGTTGGCAGTGGCCGATACGGTGGTCGTAACACCGTCCAACATGAACGGATGGACGTTGAATTCGTTTGATCCCGACGGAAATATCGTCAACAGCGGGAATTACTTTGGCACCGCAGCGATGGCGACAGGCCCGGCAACGCCGCCGCTCGGCGTCGGAAGCGCGCACCTGGCGACCCCCGTCGGCTTCGGTGCCGGCGGCGCGGCGATTGCCACTCTTTCGTACGACGGAACGCTCCTCAGTTCAATCACCTCACTAAGCTATTCCACATACGACGTCACCAACAACGGACAGCAATTCCCGTATCTTGGAATAAAGATCAATACCAACGACCCTAACCCTAACCACGCCTCCACTGACACGCTGTTTTTCGAGCCGCCGTATCAGCAGCCGTCCACCGGAAATTCAGCCTTGCCCGACCAGGGACCTACGGTCCAGGATCAATGGCAGAGTTGGAACGCCTTAGTCGGCGGATTTTGGGATAACAATGGCCTCGCAACTCCAGGGACGGGCGTGGAGCCCCTGTCCTTCTTTCTGGCGCCGACGGCATACCCGCTCGCAACGATCGCCCAGGGCAGTCACCCTGGCCTCGGCGGCATCGCGATGCGGGTCGGCTTCGGCAGTGATGGCGAGACCGAGGACGGATCCGTCGATGCCTTCACCATCGGCGTCGCCGACGTGAATACGACCTACGACTTTGAGCCGGATACGGCTGCGGTTCCCGAGCCATCCAGGATCATCGCGCTGGCGGGTCTCGGCGGAATGGCCCTAATCGGCTTGGCGTGGCGGCTGCGCCGGCCGGCCGTGACGGCTTGAACGATCGAGCGGAAAGCGAAGAGTTGAGAGCGGAGCATCCTGGCCATCCCGTCGCAAGCGACGGGGCTAACGAGGCCGAATTCCGATTGTCTCCTATCCCCCACTCCCTGCCTCCCGCTCTCGGCTCGTGTCTTGCGTGGATGCGAAGTTCGCCAGCGAGTTTGTGCAATCTGCCAGCAGTGAGGTGGAAATCGCTTGACAGAGGAGACGGCTCGATTAGACTGCTGCGGTTGATGAATTTTGGCGGGACGAGTCGCTCATGAATGCCGGCCGAGCAGAGTTCAGTGCATTCAGTTTTCTCCATGAATCGAGGAAGCAGGGATTTGCCATGATTTGCCGAAGGATTGGGATGGCGGGGATTGCGTTTCTTGTCTCGAATTTTTGCGTCGTCGGGACGGCCCGGGCCGATATGTTGACGGCTACTTCTCTGACGCTTAATAACTTCTCCAAGGTTCTTGTTCCGCCGGGGCGCCCGTTCCCTTACGACTTGGGAAGCCAGCCCTGGGTTACGGCAGTGTTTTCCGGCACGCCCGGCGCTTCTACAGCGACGCTAACGCTTACAACCGGCAGTTGGGCGGGCGTCAATACCCCCGGCGATCTAAATGTCACAACCTGGGGGTTCAATAGCTCAATATCGCCGAGCAACGTCAGCGTCGTCTATTCAAGCGGTGGCGGCACGAAACTTGTCGAAGATGCGACGCGAAACGAAGGTCTCGACTCGGGTGGGAACTTCGGATTCGTGCTTAGGAGCGGCAACAGCACGGCGGGCATTCCGGCCAACACTACCCAAGTCTACGCGATCACACTCAGCGGCGGTGCAACATACAATCCTGCGGCGTTCGACCAACTGTCTTCCAAGGGGACGGGCCTTTTCGTGGCGTATTCCGAGGCGATAATTCAGGACAGCGGAGGCGAAGATTATGTCGCGGATGTGGCTCCCGAGCCCTCTCGCCTCGCAGGGTTGATTGGCCTTGGAGTCATGGGCATGATCGGACTCTGCTTTGCCCGATTCGCGAAGCGGAAGGCCGTGAGCCGCTAAGAGCATGCCAGAGAACGGTTCGGAACCGTTTCGCTGTTCTTGACCAATCTCGCCGCTCGTCTTGGCGTCATCGGTTCGCCCTTCGGTTTGAGCCTCTCTTCGAGCCTGAGCCTCAGAGCCGATGGCAGGGTCGAAGACGAACGACCGGCTAACGCCCGCGAACCATTGCTATCGGCTCTCCGCTGCCCTCAATCATAGTCTCCGGCGGCTAACGCCCGCCGGCTCGCCGTCCTCGCTGCTGTCCCTTCCCCTGCATGCTGCAGATTCGCGCAGTTAAACCGCGCCAGAGCGCAGTGGTTTCGCGATTGCCGACGAGACGAACCCGGTTTGTCGGCGTCATCGGCATGGCGGCCATTGGGCTGATCGGCATGGCGTGGCATCGCCGACTCCGAAAAATCTTGGCCGCGTAGCAAGCGGATTGCTTCAGCACTCTTCATTCGGTGGCAGCGTTGCTGCTCCCTGTTCCCAATTCTTGGAACAGCAAGTCTCGGAGTCGCGCTTCGAAATCGCTCGGCGGCGTGGTTCGAGCGGAGCGCGCGGATTTCAACGATGCTTGCTTGGCGGGGATCGACGTGACGAATGTGTCGCGGCGAGACAGTGGTTGTCGCTGAACGTCGGCGGCAGTCGTTGTTACCGCGGATAGCGTGAAGTCAGTCGCCGCGAGCGAACTGCCGGATGCCAGGGGTGCGCGATCTCCGCGCCACGGAACGGCAAAGACGCCGTTCCCTACACTCGGGCCCGCCATTCGCTGCTCTTTGCCCTGTTGCGCCGCTGGCACACTACGGTTCGCGAGCGAGCCGGCTAACGATAGTGCTGCGGCCGTCGAACGACCCGCGGCCATCGAGGTCGATTCTCGGATCCCCGCTCCGGCGGCTAACGCCGGCCGGCTCGTTGCTCCTCCCTCCCCGCTCCCCGAAACGGCGCGGAGGCCGTTCCCTACAGATCCCGGCTCGCTGCTCGCGGCGATCGTCAGCGTGGCTGGGCTGGTGGCGGTGCCGCCGATCACGAGCGCGGTTTGCTGGATGGAATTGACCGTTAGATCGCTGCCGGCGGCGATGGTTAGATTACCGGTGCCGCTGATGCTGCCGGCGATTTGGCCCGCGCCCGATACGAAAACGCCGGCGGCCGCCGCGCTATTGTTGATGATGTTCACGGCCGCGGTCAGGGCGGAGACGGCGCCGGCGAGTTCGAGCGTGCCGCCGGCGGTGACGATGGCAGCGGCGCCCGCGGAAAAGGTCGGCGTCGCGGGGCCGTTCAGTCGCAGCGAGCCGGCGTCGATCTCGATGTTGCCGTTGAAACTGCCGGCCTCGCTCAGAGTCAGCGTGCCGGCGCCCAGCTTGGTCAGCGGGCCGTAGTTGTCCCAGGCACTGGCAGTCGACGAGCGGATCGTCACGTTCTGCGTCACGTCGGCCAGCGCGACCAAGGGATCTGCGAGCGCAGGCAATGGCGAGAGGAGATCGATTACTTGCGGCCCGGCCGGCAATACGAATTGAATCGCGTGCGTCAGGCCCGGCGCGCCGGCCAGGTCGAGCAGCGCTTGCCGCAGCGAGCCGGGCCCGCTGTCCGCCGCGCTCGTTATCGGCACGGGCGAAGTCGTGCTCAGAAAGTATTCTCCGCTCGTGGAATTGACTCCCAGCACCCGAATTCGATAGGCGCCGGTGGCGGCGGCCACCGCAGTCAGCGCATGATTGCTGCTGCCTTGCCCCGAGGCGATGAGCGCGTCGGAGGGATCGTAGACCTGGATTTGCGGGATAAGGTTGTTGGTGAATTGGGCGGCGGCGCCTCCAAGTGTGAAAGTCTGCAACACGAGTGCATGGCCCGCAGTTAGATTGACGGCAAACCAATTCTCCGTCGGCGCCGCGGGCGCTGCGAGGATGTCGCCCAAGACGCCTTGGGTTCCCGAGATGTCTTGCGCGGTCGAGAAGCTGCCGTCGGTTTCCAGGCCGAAGTCGGCGTTGCAGGTGACGACGAGGGAATAGGCCGCAGCCGGCGGGCCGGTCACGGCGGCATAATACGTTCCGGCCGAGGGAGCGACGAAGTTGTCGATCGCCGAGCTGACGCCGCTCCCGCCGCCGGGCGATATGCCGGCGGCCAGCGTGTGACCCTGGGCATCGAGAAGTGCGATGCTCACGTTCGCAACGGTCTGACTCGCCACCGCGAGCGTGGCGGTCTGGCCCGCGGCGAGCGTGTAGGCGTAGTAATCGGTTTGGCTCATGCCCGGGCCGGGGCCGATTTCCAGGCTCGCCCCGCTGGCCACATAGGGGCTCGACGCCGCATTGAAGTTGACCAGCAGCCGATCGGTTCCTTGCAGGCCGGCGTCCTTGATGCCGACGGTGGCGCTGGCCCCCTCGGCGCCGGAATCGCCGCTCGCGAGGTTTTTGTAGTTGAAGATGATCGTGCCATCGGCGTTCAGAATGGCCTCGAATGTGACCCGGCCAGTTTGCGCGCCGTAGGCAAAGCTGACGTGATTCCATTGCACGACCAATCGCTGGCTGGCCCCCGCGCCCTGCACCTGCCAATAGACGCCGGACTGCGCTGCGCCGGAAACGATGAGATCGTCCCACAGCGGAGCGATCGCTGCCGGCGAAGGAGACGATGTGAGGTCGGTGTTTTCGTAGCCGAAGAAGGCCGCGCCGAAACTGATCGTCCCATTACTCGATACATAAACCGAGTTGTAGGTGGCATCGTACAGCTTGAAATTGAAACCGGCCAGGTTTGCCGCGGTGAGTTGCGCATAATAGTCGTCCACACCGACGAGGATCGGGGCATTGGGAGTCGGCGAGGCCCCGGCCGGACTGATGTCGTCGAACTGCGGCGAAATGGAGACGCCGCTATAGCCAAAGCCATCGGGCCCGACGGCGCTGGCCAGAGCGCCGACCGCCGCGCCGCGCCGCGCCGGCCAGCGGCACGAAGCTCGAATCGATGTTTTGAGAAGTGGCGAGCGTGCGGTTAGTCGCCCCACCTGTCATCGCTGTCGAGATGGCCGCGTTTAGTTCGGCTTGAAGTGTGTAGCTCCCGGCGCTGCCGTTGGCGCCGCTGACGGTGAACGAATACGTGCCGGCCGTATTGATAGCGACGGTTTGCAGCAGGGCCGGGGCGCCCGCGGAACTCGAGGAGGCCGAGGATGAAACGCCGGGCCCCGTCAAACTGAGTTGTGCCTGCAAGCTGCCGGCTGGTGTCGCGAGGAGCGTGAGCGTTTGCCGGGCCGCGAGGGTGAGCGTGAACGTATCCACGCCGCCGATGGCGATCGACCCGGAGACGCTGTTTTGATAAATGAGCGATCCGGCGGGCGCGACGACAGCCAGCGGCGTGGGAAATGGAATCGCTCCTCTGCTGAGAAGCAAGCTGCCGGAATAGGCCGGGCCGGGATTGCCGAAAAGATCGGTCACGGCGCCGGCGGCCATCGCGATCGTGAGCGTTCCGGCACTGTTTATTCCGGTGAGTTGGTACGCCACGGTCTGCGAATCGACGAGCGAATAGCCGATGACCGAGCCTTGGCTGAGAGAGAGATTGCCAATGCTAATGCTCGAAGGGGAGTAGGCCTCGTTGAAGTGTACGTCGAGGGTGGAGAGTGGGAGCATCGCCGTCGAACCGTTGGCCGGCGTCGTCGAATCGACGGTAATCGGCAGAGCATCGTAGCGGAACGAAGCGTTGAACGGTGCCAGCGGCGCGCCGTCGAGCTGCCGCGAAATCGCCCCCGCAGCGAGCGAGATCGTCTGAAGTCCCTGGGCCGTGACTGGACTGGCGTTGTAGTGAAACGTGATGGTTGTGGCGTTCGTTTCGGTAAACGAATCGGCCGCGATTCCGTTGACCGTAAGGCTAGCGGCCTGCACGCTGGCGGCGGCATAGGGGCTGACAAACGAGATGACGAAGTCGGCCGGCGGCGCGCTGACGATCGAAGCCCCGGCCGGAATGCTGGATGCCACCGTGAACGGCCCGACCAAATCGTTGACGATCAGCGGCGCGATCGGCGAACCGCGGCCGGTGACCAGATCGTATCCCGGTCCGGCGCTCGAGCCATTGTTGCCGGTAACAATGTCGTGAAAATCGGAACCGGGCATCGAGTACAGAGTCGGGAGCGTTTGGGTCGGCCCGTCGAGCGTCGTCAGGCCGGCCGCCACGCGCTCCTGGTCTGCAATGGCCACGAGCGCCGCCCACGGAGGAGATGACAAGCTTGTGCCGCCGAGTTGTAGCCAGGGGGTCGACGTCCCGAAATCCCAGGAATCGTAAATCGACACGCCGCTGCTCGGACCGGCATCGAACGCCACGTCGGGTGTCTCGCGCATCGTGCTGCTCTGCGTCACGACGCCGTTCTGAAAGGCCGGCTGCGACTCGAAGCCGCTGATCCCGCCGCCGCTGCCGCTCCAGCCGGATTCGCCCGTGCCGCCGTCGCCAGGTTGGGGAATCCGATTGCCGTTGGCGTCGACCGAGAGCGTCGTGCCGCCGACCGCGACGACGTTCGGCGAAAAGGCCGGGTATTCGCCGGGTTGCCCTTTATCGCCGGTGGAAGCGAGGAACGTCATTCCGGCGTGGCCGGTAGGCGTCGTGAACAGGCTGTCGAAGCGACCTTCATTGGGAAACTCGGGGATGCCAAAGCTCATCGTGACGACGGCGACGGGAGGGACTGCGGGCTGATTCCCGCTGGCCGGCAGGCCGGGCCAACTCGTCGCCTCTCCGACCGCCGCAGTGAATAAATCGGAGTTCAGGATGCTGTTCGCCTCGACCAGCAGAAGGTTGGCCTTCGGCGCCATGACGTGCGCCCACTCTACGTCGAGCGCGGTTTCAGTTTCCCAGGTACCGTTCGAGTTTCCCGCTCCGGCCGGATCGGTCGATGGATAGTTCGTGCTGCCATCCTGAGCGACACGGGTAAAACTCGGCGGATCGGGTAAGTTGTATCCGTTGGCCGTCCAGTAAGCGTCGAAACTATGCAAATCGCTCTGAATCGTGGGCGAATCGTAAGCGTCAATAATCGCGATCGTCTGTCCGGCGCCGTCCCCTTGCACGCCGCCCAAGCTGATTTGATCGAAGCCGTAGGCGCGGCGAAGCTGGGCGGGGGTGAGTCCGTTCGGCGCGGCCGCGGCGAGCGGCGTCGCGCTGCCATTGCGTTCGATTACGTACGTCGGACGCAATGAAGTTGACCCTTGACCACTCAACATGCGGCGCGACTCAAGCTGCTCGATCGCCGATCGGTGTTTTCGCGCACGCTCCAACGAGCGGGCGTGCCGGCGCCGACCTTGGCGATGCCTGGGACGTGAGAAGAAATCGGACTGAAAGCCGGGCCATGTCATTCGATTGCCGGTGTCTTGAACGACCGTGAGAACTGCGGTGGCTAGACACGACGCCACGCGCCCCAGCGCTGACGTTCACGGTCCGCATCCAAGGTCAACCGAAAAGGGATTGCCTCGCCCGCGGCTCAATGGCATGGGCGATCCACAATGAGAAATCCCAGATGAGACGCTCGTTCGAGGGTAGCCGAAAATGGGGGGAGCGTCAATTAAAAAGACGCCTGTTCAGAGCCATCTCAGGATTTTTCCGCCAATGGCTGGCGACGGTTGCCTGCCGTGCAGTCCGTCTACCGAAGGGCTCGAAGCTCAAGGCAAGTCTTCGCGCTCGTCGCGAACGAGAATCATCGCTGATAGCTGCGCTGCGGCGCGTCAAAAGTGCAGATTTGCGAAGTCCGACTGCGATAATGCGAAATCCGGACAGATTCTTGTTGACCGCGGTTCATTACGCGGTACTCTGACACTGTGCGGCTATAGGCCTGGAGTGGGGCTCCCTAGGATTTACGCCCACTTGGACGGCGATTGCGTTGAATGATAGATCGAATTTCCACAAGCGCGACGGTTTTGGCGCTGCTATTTGTTGCCATCTGCAGCGCGTCTGCTGACACGATCGGTGGCGCGCCCGAGGATGGAATTTGGACCTACGGTCGTTACACCACGGCCACGAGTTCGGGCAATGGGGCGCTGTCGAGCTTGTATATCAGCACGGGCGTCGTGACGTTGCTTGGCAACAATGAAGTCAGCCCAGGCAAAAACGAGCTGTTCAACTTGACCGGCTCCGGTCAGATGTCCATGCTGACCTCCGATCCCAACGCACCCAACCCGGTTTATTCGATGCTCACTTGGAAATCGAACGAACTTAACTTGGGGGCCGGTTTCATGCCGTCGTTCGTCACTTGGACCGCTCAATCCGCGGGACAATACGTGGTCAGCGCGTCCTTCGAGACGGGTCAGCCGGACACCGTCACGACCGCGGGATTGGCCGCGCCGCTCGACAGCCCAGGGGGCACGGTCTTAGGTTCGGGCAGCGGGTTCGTGCCTTACTCAACCACGATCCAAGTCATTGCCGGCGATACCGTTGACCTCTTGGCTTGGGATGGCACCGGCAGCGCCAGCGAGTCCGCGGGGCTCAGATTCCAATTCTCCCCGGTGACCGCTTCCGATTCCCCCGATCCAGTTCCGGAACCATCTCGGGTCGTTGCCCTATTGGGCATCGCGAGCATGGTCGTGGTCGGCTGTTTGTGGGATTGGCGACGGCGCCGTAGTTTGGATCGTCTTCGTCGGACCGAGTCCTTCGCTGCTTGAACCCTGAAGCGAACACGATGATGGCACCGTCAACAGACGGATTGCGCGACTGGGATCGCATGGACCGGCAAGCGAGCCCGACGGGGTCGGATCACTATGGTCCTGAAAAAACTATCTCCCGACCGCGCCGCCGGAGTTCGCGTTTGCTGATGGCAGCGACCACGCGCCGCGGCCACCCGCCGCAGCGTGCCCGCGTGAGGTCGGACCGCCGATTCCCGTGCCGATCGTTGACGTGACGCCAAAGAAGCGGCCATGATTCAGGAATCCCGCCGGTGCGCCGGCAGGCTGAATCGTAGCACGATTCGCCTCCAACTGAGAAACTGGCTCCCCTAGACGACTCGTGCCGGCAGATTGGCGCTGGATATCCAATTGCTGAGTTTGCAGCGTGTTCCGCAACTGCATATCCGGGCGGACGTACATATTGTAATTGTCGACTGGCCCGCCCTGCTTGTTATAAAGATTGAACCACGGGCTTAATGCCGGGGTTGGATACCGATTAGAGGGGGCAAAGCCCTGCGCGTATGTTGGCACCGCCGTCAGGATTGCAACGCCCACGATTGCAAGCGCCAATTCGGGTCCAAACCTTCGCATGGCGATCCCTTATCGCTGTTTCTACAACATCCGTCGTCGCTGGCCGAAAACCCGATAGCAGGCACCGTTCATTGCGCGGAGACGGCATGCCAAGAACTGGTCCAGCGGCGCACCTACGAGCCGCTATCGGCAAACGGACTGCGTTGACTTTATCGCATTTCCGGAAGGGGCAAACCATTCGTTCTTCCCCGCGTGTACAGGAAGAATAATGTTTGATAGGGAGGCAAGGTGGTCATAACACGACCGACGATCTGATCGCGGATGTTCACTGTATTGCCATCGCCATAAACGCCATTTCCGGGGACCGAGGGACCGAGCAGGCCTGATCGCTCGGGGTCAACACATCGTTGGGCCGGATTCTGGGCGATTGGAGTTCGGGCAGTTGGCAATTCTGAATTAGTTGTTGCACACGCGAAACATCGGCGATGCTGAGCTTGCAAATCATCGGATGAACGACCCGAGGAATGCCGTCGACCTGCTGTCGGCCAAGTGAGCGAACGGAAGGAGCCGGTCGTCGACGGGCGCTATCGGCGGCTAGCGAAGCGGCTACGACGACTTGTCCGTGCTCACTCTTCGGGTTAGGGTGTCAGAGGCTGCTGGCAATTCCGTATCCCTTTACCAGAGACATTGAAAATGAAGATCCCACTCACTCAATCTTCCCTCATGTTCGCCTTGCTTGCCGGTGCCGGCCTCTTGGCACAAGCCAGTCCCGGCCATTGCGACGAAGCCAGGCCGGCGCCAATTACAAACGCCTCCGTGCGTGCAGCGACACCGTTGACCGACGAAATTGCCGCGAAGTTCAACCAAGCGGCGGAAGTCGCGCTGGGGGAAATGACACAGCAGGCGGACAGCCGCAAGATGAGCGGCGTGGCCGTGGTCGCGCTGATTTCCGGAGAGAAAACCTCCGCTTGGACCTCCCGGATGCAAGTCGTCGGCTCGATCGTCGTCAACAAGTCCAACGTCCTGGGCGTGGCGTACACGAAGGCCGCCGAGATGGCCGATACGCTGCAAAATAGCGGTGGCGGTTCGCGACCGCCATATAAAGGAGAGTTCGGCTATAAGGGCGGCGTGATCGAGAAACATTCGCCCGGCTATCTACTCGCCGTTTTCAGCGGCGGCAAATCGGAT